>NZ_AMGD01000075.1:0-5865 GCF_000297555.1 Paenisporosarcina sp. TG-14 | reverse complement strand
CTCACCGCACGCCCCACGGAACGCGTCCGCCTGAAACGGAAATCAAAAATATTAATGAATCATTTTTTGTCCAAAATACCTGAAACACTGGATTTATGGAACTAAAATTATATACTTTCTGAATTATAATCTCAATAATAAAAGACGGCTAATGAAGTGATGTTATCACTTTAGTAGCCGTCTATCTAAGCTGTCTTTATTTTCATAATCATTCGATACTATTTTTAAATTTTATTTAGTCACGCTTTTACTAAGATCGTTAAAGAAAAATAAACGACTGGCATCTGGGAAATTGACTCTCGCCGGACTCGTTAAAGAAAGATAGCATCTAACTCAAATGCTAGCTAGTTGAGCGTGCATCAGCTGATGTTTCCTCTACATGTAAACCGTCTATAGCATGTGAGTCTTGATATGGTACTGGTTCATTTCTCTTTAATGCATAAATTTCATTTTGTTGTGTTGCAATAAGTGCTTCTTTCATTGTGTTGTCCTTTTCAAGATGGCTGACTCGGCGTTGCAATACAAAAAAACGGAAGATTGCAACCGACCCACTCACGAGCGCACCAAGTAATGCTGAACCTAAAATAACTAATATTAGAGGCCATTGTGCGGTGCCAAAGAAGTAATTGACTGGCACGACATCAACATTTACTACGGCAAAAACGGCAACTATGACGGCAAAAATAAGTGCAAATAATAATGACCATTGGAATTTCATTGGATTTCCTCCTAATAAGTATTGGTTTTATTATATTATACGAATAAAAAAAGAACAGGGTATAGTTATTTATACCCTGTTCTTATCAACTTATAAACCTTTATACAACAGGATCGTCTGAACCCCATTTATTCTTGTTAGCATCTGCTTCCACATCAATTTCTCCACGTTTCTTTAATTCTTTCTTTTTCAAAACGAACCAAAGTTGTGCAGCGATGAAGATTGATGAATACGTACCCGCAATTAAACCGACTAGTAAGGCAATCGAGAAATTACGAATTGAATCTGCACCGAATAGCAACAACGCTATAACTACTATTGCTACCGTTAGGACCGTGTTAACAGAGCGGCCTAGTGTTTGACGAAGAGATTTATTAACGATGGCGGCTAAATCATCATTGTCTAGAATTTTCTTCGAACGTTTCATATTTTCACGAATACGGTCAAACGTCACAATTGTATCGTTAATTGAGTAACCTACAATCGTTAGAACTGCCGCTATAAAAGTAATATCAACTTCTAAACGGAAAATACTGAACAACGCCACCATAAAGAAGACATCATGCAAAAGTGACACAATAGCAGCGACACCCATTCTCCATTCAAAGCGGAATGCTGTGTAAATGATAATACCTATAGAAGCGAAAAGTAATGCAAACATTGCATTTTTCGCTAATTCACGCCCGACTGTTGAAGATACCGTGCTAACATTTGGTTCAGCACCATATTCTTTGTTAATCGTCGATTTCATAGCATTGATTTCTTCTTTGGAGAATTCTTCTTTATATCGAATAACGCCAATTTCTTGATTGTCACCTGACAGAACAATATCTTCTGAAGGAAGATCAATGGTTTCTAAATAAGTTGTCAATTCCTCTTTTGTTAAAGCATTTTCAGATAAGATTTCAACACGTGTTCCACTTGAGAAATCAATACCCAAATTCAACTTGAAAATTCCAAGTAAAATTATGCCAATCACTATAAAAGCTATTGAACCTGTAAAGAATTTTTTACGCATATTAACAAAATCAAAGCGATCAAATTTCGTTGGTAAATCTAATGTATCAAATTCTACTTCAACTGGGTGTATCGTTGAATGGTTAACACCAAATAACCATGGCTTCCCATCAAACTTCCCGCTATTAATAAGTAGGCCTAAAAGTAAACGAGACCCCCAAACAGCAGTAATAAAGCTTGAAAGAATACTAATGATTAACATTAAAGCAAAACCTTTTACAGAACTTGTACCAAAGTAGAATAATACACTTGCGGCAATTAATGATGTAATATTCGCATCAAGTATTGCTGAGAAAGAAGAACTTGCACCTGTTTTGAAAGACGTTTTAATGGACTTCCCAACTCGTAATTCTTCCTTAATTCGTTCATACGTAATGATATTTGCATCTACTGCCATACCAACACCTAAAACGATGGCTGCAATACCTGGCAATGTTAGAACACCATTTATCAAGCCGAATATAAGAAGGATTAAGTACACGTATACAGATAAAGTAATCATAGCTACTAATCCGGGTAATCGGTAATAAAGAAGCATAAATAATCCAACAAGTGCAATCCCTATTAATGCAGCAGTCACTGTCGACTGAAGTGCTTTTTCACCAAATTGTGCACCAACTGAAGTAGAATAAATTTCTTTTAGTTTAACAGGTAGTGCACCAGCATTTAAAACGCCAGCTAAACTTTTTGTTTCCTCTACTGAAAACTCACCTGAAATTTGAACACTATTTGAATTGATTCGATTATCAACTTTTGGACTTGAAACAAATTTCGGCTTTTCTTTGCCAAGCTCTGCTACATATGAATCAACACCTTCTTCAAAGTCCAACCAAATAACAAGTAAATTTGTTGGTATTGGCATTTGACTAATTTGTTGTGTCGCATCTGCAAATTTAGACGGATCTTTTAGTTCTAAAGTAACCATTGGACGACCTTGATCATCAAACGTTGATTTAGCTCCACCTTCTTTTAAATCCGAACCATCCAGCATTAATTTATCATTAACATCACGGAATGATAGATTAGCTTGTGTAGACAATAGTTCACGTGCTGATTCTTGATCTTCCACACCTGCTAACTGAACCCGAATGCGATTGTCACCTTCGATTTGAATGTTCGGTTCGCTTACGCCAAGAACATTAATACGGTTTAATAGAGCGGTAGACGTATCCGAAACCATTTCTTCCGTAATTGGTTGTCCTTCTTTTAAAGTTTCAACTTGGTACAATACTTCGAATCCGCCTTGTAAATCAAGACCTAACTTAATATCATCTAAAACCCCTTGAGCTGTCGTACTAATGGAAGCCGCAAATACTACGATAAGTAATAAAAATGCGATAATTCGGCCTCTGGTTTTCATATGTAAACTTCCTCCTCAACTTGGAAATGGTAATGGAAAATTACCACATAAAAAAAGCGCAACATGGTTATTATGAAACACGTCGCGCTAGGTGTCAAATGTCCTTAAGATTCTGACGACTTTTTATTACTGGTTGTGTCTTGAGTACTTTTTTAGTCGGATTCAATAGTTCTTGAAGGTCCTCCTGTTTAAGTTCTGAGAACCAATTAGACGATTTAAAACCTTCAATTTGAGTATGAGTCATATAATGTGCGGGAGAAGTCCCTAAAATATCATTAACCATTTCAGATACTCCCATTTCCTGAATATCACGCTTTCTCCATTTTTTATTTATGCAGTAGTGCCAAATATCCTCTTCCGTCACAGAATTGTAATTATATAGCCTGAATTCATGAATTTTACTTTCTAAAGCTGGCCCCACAAGTTCAAATAAATCATCATAATTTGCACTCATTTAAACACTTCCTTCTTTTTCGGTTTTAAGCATCGTTATTTTCGCATAAGAATATTGTATACGAGTTTGTGTGACTTGAGAAGGAAGTGGCAAAATTGTCGACATTTTTACGTGGAACGCTGGTATTAATGGGGGCTGTTTTTTTATCAAAATTATTTGGTTTTGTTTTTCGCATTCAATTTGTGCGAATAGCAGGTGAAGAGGCTGTTGGAATATACACTGCCGCTTACCCCGCTTTTATTTTCTTCTTATCATTGATTCAGTTAGGATTACCGATTGCCGTCGCTAAGATCACAGCTGAATTGTATGCTGGGAAAAAACATCTTGAAATACAAGGCCTCATGAGAACCATTTGGAAATTAACTTGGATATCCATCATTATTTTCGTTCCATTAATGTATTTAACGATTCCTTATGTTGCAACCAACTTACTAGAAAATGGAGCGATTGGAAAGACCCTTCTGATTGGTTTGCTAACCATACCTATAGCCGCATTATCAGGAATACTTAAAGGCTATTTCCAAGGGTTAGCAAAAGTTGAAGAAACCGCTTGGTCACAATTAATTGAACAGTTTTTCCGTATTGGACTCGTAACTTGGTTACTACCCTATGTTGTGATTCAGTCGAGCCCTGCATCGACAGCTGCCGCCGCCATGATGATGGCGTTATTAGCTGAACTCATGTCGTTCATTTATTTATGGTATAAATACAAGCGTGTGAAACGAGTAACTGGAACACCTATTAACTATCCTTCTTCTCCTATTTTACATGTCGCTCTGCCTTCAGCTGGAAGTCGATTATTTGGTTCATTTACATGGTTTTTAGAACCGATCATATTTATTAAGGCTTTAGCGGTAGCCGGTGTTGGAGCAGTGGCAGCTACTAATTTATACGGAATGATTTCAGGTGTCTTTATTCCCTTACTGTTGTTTCCTGCGTTCATTCCGTACGCGTTATCCATCGTATTAGTTCCTGCTGTAAGTGATGCCAGAGCAAGATCCAACCGTGGAATGTTACAGGAACGAGTATCTCTAGCTATGCGAGTTTCTGCAATTACTGGGTGTTTTGCAGCTACTATATTTTATTTGCATGGTGAACATATTGTACGCGTTTTATTTCACGTAACTGAAGGTGAAGGTTATATGGCACTATTAGCTCCGGTGTTCTTTTTTTATTACATACAAAGCCCACTTCATGCCATCTTGCAAGCCATGCATGAAGCCAAAGCCGCCATGATGAATTCAATTTATGGAGGACTTGGAAAGCTATTTGTCATGTTTGTGTTAGCCTCACAACCTGGAATTGAAGAAAAAGGTGCAATATTAGCCATTGGTTTCGGTGTTTGTTTAACTTCTTTTTTACATATGGCTACACTGCGACAAAAAAAAGAAGCCGGACTTGGCTTCACATTTTTTGCGATTCCTTATTTAATATTTATTTTAGTGACGATTCTTCGTCCTGTGTTATGGCCTTTAGGAGAAATGCCTTGGGTTGCTGATAGCATGGTCACAGGATTAATAATTTTTGCTGGCTTGCTCGTATTTCGCCAAATTCATGTATCCGACATTCGTCTCCTTCGTAAACTTATCAAGAAGACTTAAAGCGTTCTCGTAGTTGAACATATAACTTCTCTCGTTCATAACTACAGTAGAATACCGTTTTCGGATCATAAATATGAATTTGCTTTAATTCATCGAGCAACCATTGTTTATCATGTTGAATTAATTTAAGATGCCCTTCTTGTATGTCTCCATCAACAATGAGCGGTAAAACAGGGTGGTCTCCCTCAAATTTAAATACGGATAAATTACCTGAAGGCTCTAAAAAAGCATAGGACACATCTTGAATGGACCCAATTTGTTGTTCGCGCAGCTGTTGAAATAGGTCGTCCAAATTGTAGCGTATTTTGCGCATTTCCGATTCAATGATTTCTCCATTACGTATAATAACCGACGGATCCCCATCAATTAAATCTCGAATTTTTTTACTTTTCAATGACATATACGAAGTCACAAATTGAATTGCTAGTAATAGAAGCATTGGCAAAATAGATTCGAATAAATTGCGCTTTGGTTCGTCAATAGCATACGATGCAACCTCTGCAATGAGGACGAAAATAACTAAATCCATTAGGCTAAGTTCTCCAACTTCTCGTTTTCCCATTAGTCTAAAGATGATTAATATCAATATATAAAGAAAAATGGTCCGCCACGCTATAGTGAAAAGTATCCCAATTTCACCCATTATGTAACCCCTTTTTCTACTTAGTATGAGAGAAAATGATGGGCATTATACAATCGAGTAGGAGGGAGTGAT
>NZ_AMGD01000074.1:0-51064 GCF_000297555.1 Paenisporosarcina sp. TG-14 | reverse complement strand
ATCACTCCCTCCTACTCGATTATCCAAACACACTGTCTTATCTTGAGATGGTAGTCACAAGTGAGATTCTTTCTATAAATAACATATTATTTCGGTTTTTTTATTGAAATAAAAGGAAAAATGCATAAATGTGGTAAAATAGTGTTTAGGCAATACTTTTATTATGAAATGAGGAGTGATAATTTGTTAACTAGAGAAGTAATATCACATCTGTTTGTAAATTTCTCTGAAAAAGAATGCAAAAATTCAAGTAAATTATATGAGTTCTTGTCCTTAAAAATTGCGAAAGATATAGAACTTCTTGAGCTTTCCTTAAACTCGAGAAACGGTCAACCTATACCTAATTTGCTTTTCGGTGCTGTTCATTATCTACTTTTAAAAGGTAAAGACCACAAATTAAAAGAATACTATCCTAGTATGGTCGTTGAAGCAAAGGCATATAACGAATCATTTGATTCCTTTAAAGACTTTTGTTTAGTACACAAAAATGAACTAATTCAGATATTACAAACAAAGCTTGTTCAAACAAACGAGGTCCGAAGATGTGCTTACCTTTATCCAGCTTTTAGTTTCATTTACGAGAAAACCAATAAACCATTGGCACTTATCGAAATTGGAACTAGTGCAGGGTTACAATTACTGTGGGATAAGTATTCATATTCATATAAGGCTGATGAAGTTGTGGGAGACAAAAATTCAAAACTAAGCATTACTTCAGAAGTAATGGGTGACAATACACCATTTTTATATCCAACTCCTCCACCCATTTCAAACAGAATTGGTATTGATTTAAATATAGTTGATCTAAATGATCAAGAAGAATATGTATGGCTGAAATCATTAATTTGGACTGAGCACAAAGAGCGACTAGAGATGTTTGAACGTGCAGCTAGTTATATCAAAGACTATCCAGTTCAATTAATAGAAGGTGATGGGGTAGCATTACTAAGTGAAATTGTTGAAAATGTGCCTGCGGATAGCACAATTTGTATTTTCCATACTCATGTGGCAAATCAAATGTCGCTAGAAACCAGAAATTCATTGTTAACCACTGTAGAGTCAATTGGAATGAAAAGAGATGTATTTCATATTTACAACAATATTCAAGATAGAAATTTGCATTTAGATTATTATTTAAATGGAATTGAATATAAGCAAACAATTGCTGAAACAGATGGTCACGGTAGATGGTTTAAATGGTTACTTGGAACTGAATTGCCAGTATAGTAGCAAGAAATCAAGTACTCCCAAGTTAAATTTCCATAGAAAAAAACTAGGTTTCCGGTTCGCTATGGACGGCAAAGCTGCTGCAACCATAACCTAGAGAATGAAAGCGAGAATCGAAGTGAAGTTGTCACTTCGATTCTCGCCCGTTCATATAGGTAATCCTGCGGCGGATGTGCGTCCGTCGCTCTCCAAAAACCTGGACGTGCACAGATCTTTGATTTTGGGTTAACTAGTGAATGGACACTTACTGCAAAAAGACAATCGGCCGAAGATGAAATTTCGGCCTCTACATGCATTCTTTATAATAGCTACAATTCCATAAACCCACATTTTTGAAAAGTTAGGTTTCGCATATTTTCCGAATCCACCGAGGAAAATATAGTCTAGTTCATAACGTTAGATGGAACGAGAAATGACGGGAAAACTGTCACGTTCCGTTTGGAGCAGAGGAAATAGTAGGAATATTTCTGCAATTGGAGGTGTTTCTTTTGAGACCTAGCAGTCATGAAATTATGGATAAACTGGATACAGACTATATTGATGCAGAGTTGAAGGACTTGTCGTTTGACCACGCAAATCATTTAGTACAAATGAGGTATGGTGATCCAGGAGGGAAAGATTCGGATTCTACTATTTCATTTGTGGATTGTTTATCTGTAACTTTTAATAAGTGACATACAGGAGAGATAAGTTTCTTTGTTCACGAAATCACCATTGAGGATATTGAAATTGACGGAATTCAATTTTATAAATGCACGATGGTAATACCTATGATGGACTGTCAAATTACCTGTTTAATGATTGAAATGAATAACTAATTGTACAACTAACATGTGCTTTTACATCTATAGGTGTAGGTCACTTTAATATCGGGAGGTTGCATATGTTTTGGATAAAGGTGGTACTCTTCTTATTGATGGTGCTTGGCTTAATTATGGTAGTAAAGCTTCTTTTGAGAAAAGTACTTAAGATTGAAAAAGAAAAAAATCCTTTTTTTCTTACAACCACATAAACAATTTGCACAGGAAAATTGATTGGGGTATGAGAATTACTTCTGTTATTGTAATTATAATTACCAATATGTTGGTGATAGTTGAAAATTATCCGAATTATTTTTTACTACTACCTATTTTCATCATTGTACTAGATTATCCAATAAGAGCTTTTTTTGAGAGGAAATATTCGCAGAACCCAAAACAATACATTCTAACACTTAGCGAAGAGGTAATAGTGTTACTTGCCTTAGTAATAGTCATTCAATTTAATTATGATTTAATTATTTAATAATAAAAATGAGCTTGGAGAAACATTTCCAAGCTCATTTTCTTATACAAAATTCCAGTAGTATAAACACATTTCTTGTTTAAATAATGCCCGTGTTCACTCATCCCAATAATAAACCCGCCCAGGAACAGTTGTCCATAGGCGGGGAAGGTTCTACTATTAAATTAATTCACTTTCTTCGAGCTATTCCAATACATTTCTCTCAAACGGAATTTCTGTAGTTTGCCGGTTGCTGTTTTTGGCAATGATTCCACGAATTCCACTTCTTTTGGTGCTTTGAAATGGGCCATGATGGAGCGGCAGTAGCTGATGATTTCTGTTTCTGTTACTTTTGCACCCGGGTGGAGTACGATTATTGCTTTTGGTATTTCTCCCCATTTTTCATGAGGAACGGCAATGACGGCTACTTCCAAAACGTCGGGATGCTTGTAAAGCACGCCTTCAATTTCTGTAGAAGAAATATTCTCCCCACCTGAAATAATTAAATCTTTAATACGATCTTGGATCTCAATGTATCCATCTGGATAAGTTACAGCCAAATCGCCTGTATAGAACCAACCGTCTTTAATCGCTTCTGCCGTTTTTTGTGGATCCTTATAATACCCTGTCATGACAACATTTCCGCGGGTTACAATCTCGCCCATTTCCTTGCCGTCCCATGCAACTTCTACTCCTTCAGGGTTTAAAACTTTTGTTTCCCCGTTAAACGCAAGTTCGATGCCTTGTCGCGCTTTGATTGAAGCTTGTTCATCTTTTGTTTTTGATTCGAATTCCTTTTTCCATTCACAATACAAGATGAATGGAGACGTTTCCGTTAAACCGTAAACATGGATCATATTCAAGCCAAGAATTTCCTGCGCTTTTTGAATAAGAGCGGCTGCGGGAGGTGATCCTGCAGTTGCCATTCGCAGTTCGGTCTTTAATTGAACTTCTTTTGCTTTCGGATCGTTTACCAACATATTCACAATGGTTGGTGCACCACATAGTAAGGAAATATTTTCACTTTCAAATAAATCAAGAATTAAAGATGTATCTACTTTTCGCAAGCACACATGTGTACCACCTGCTGCAGTTAGCGCCCAAACGCCACCCCAACCATTCGCGTGGAACATCGGTAACGTATGAAGATAGACATCATCATGTTTTACATTTAAATGATATAAGAAATTCGCTGCATTCATATAATTGCTGCGATGTGGTAACATGACGCCTTTTGGTTTTGACGTTGTGCCACTTGTGTAATTCAAAGTTAGCATTTGGTTTTCATCAATGTCTACCACAGGAAGTGCAGTGTTGCTGTCTGACTGAACAAGGAATTGCTCATATTCTACAGCTTTTAATGAAGACGTTTGACCAGGTACTTTCACGATAACAAATTCTTCAAAACTTAAATTCCCTGCGATTTCTTCAATTAATCCGCTGAATTCTTCATCGATAATGAGCATTTTGGCATCACTATGATTGATGATGTACTCCAAATCAGCTGATGTTAAGCGATAATTCAATGGCACCATGACCGCGCCAATTTGGCAAATGCCGTAAAAACATTCGAGCATATAATGTGTATTCGGCAACATGACAGCAACATGATCGCCTTTTCGAATGCCTGATTCATGTAGGCCAATTGAAAGTTGGTCTGTGCGTTCTCCAAACTCCTTGTAGGTAAATTTCTTTTCCTCATCTATTACAGCAATTTTTTCAGGGTAATACTTTACCGCCCTGCGCTTCCAATCGAGTGGAGTTAATGGAGAGAACATTGAACATCTTCCTTTCTGAGTTCCCTTATTCGATAGAATAGTAGGATTGTATGTATATTCTACCATATTATTTGAAAATACCGAAAATTCTACGAAAAAAGATTTATGGAAATTTAGAATGCTTGAAAGAAGGATTTCCACACTGCATACTCTGAATTTTTCGGATCGCTATGGACGGTAAACCCGCTGCAACCATAACCTAGGGAATGAATGTGGAAATCTCCAAGTGAAAGACGTATTTTCTATACTGTATCGACTATGGTTTCCGGTTCGCTATGGACGGCACATCCACTGCAGGATAACCTAGGAATGAAGAAAATTATGCGGTGGGTCTGCATCCGTCTCTCTCCTGCAACCTTTTCGAGCGCAGATCTTTGATTTTGGTTAAGAATGGACACTTGCTGCAAAAAGACAATCGGCCGAAGATACAATTTCGACCTCTATTTGCATTCTTTATATTATCTACAATTCCCATAAACCCATATATAAAAAGTAGAGTTTCGTATACTATCCTGATCTTAAGTCAGACAACAATGTCCCTGGATTTATGGACTTCATCTGCAAGTGAACTCAAACAGGAGCGCAGCGAAAACAAAAGCATTTCAAGCCTTTGCAAAACAGTGTGGAAAGGGACTAATTTGGAGCCATTTCGCTGTCGCTACATGACTTTTTTATGCCAGTGAAGGTGTTTTTAATAAAATTCGTCAATTTAATAATAGCTGTATCAGCAAGTTAACTAGACTGTGAGACGTGTTTGGCCGATAAACACCTCAAGTTGGCCGATAAATTTTTATAATCAATAGAGACCCTCAAAAATCGTCTCATGAAACAAGTTGACTAGCTATTGAGATGATTCACTGCTGATTCCCGCTAGCTTTAATTACGTACAATCCCATTTTTTACAGATCTGGATAATATGTTTTTCAGGAGCGCAGCGAAAATAAAACCATTTCATGCCTTTGCAAAACAGTGTAGAACGGGACTAATTGACTTTTTTCTGTAAGTGAAGGTTTTTTTATTAGAGATCGACCATTTATTAGTAGCTGTTTCATCAAGTTAACTAGGCTGCGAGACGTGTTTGGCCGATAAATTTTTATAATCAATAGAGACCCTCAAAAATCGTCTCATGAAACAAGTTGACTAGCTTTGAGATGGAGTCCACTTGATGAATCATTGTTATAGAAATTAAAGGAAAATATAGTGTGGTGCTATTTGTTTGAAATAAATAAATCTTGTACTTTAGCTAATAAATGCTTTACGTCTATAAGAATGATAGTATCTTGTTTAACTAACCAAACTTGGCATTGAAGAGTGATCTTGTTTCTATAACATTTATAACTTATAGGAGGAATAAACAGTGATTAAGTTAATTAAAAAAGTAGATAATGAGTTGATTTATTGGGAAGCTTGGAAAGACGGTAAGACAGTAACCGTACACTTTGGTGTTGTTGGAGATATTGGTGGAACAGAAGAAGTAAAATTAAAGTTATTTGAAAAAGCAGAAAAGGTAATAGGAATATTAGCTAAAGAGAAGTTGGATGAAGGGTATGAACACCTTGATGAAGAGGAGTTAATCGAGCTTGTAGTCCAATATCGTTATGAAGAAGATCAAATGGAAGAAGCACATGAAAGAAGACAGTTGGTTGAAGAATTGATGAATGACTGTTTAGGTTGGACTGGAAATGGTTCGAGCGATGGGGGAGACATTGGTAGTGGTAGTACGAACGTCTTCAACTATGTGATTGATGTCCAAAGAGCTTTAAAAACGACAATTGAGGAATTATCTAATAACCAGTTATTAGATAATGTTAAAATCGCCTTTTTAGATGAAGATGAAGAATATGTTGCTCTGTATCCAAAAGATACTGATTTTGATATTACATAAAATACATAAAACAAAAGAAGATTTAAACAATGTTTGAACAGCAAATCTGCTGCATACCTAAAAATAGAACAAGTGCGAAGTGACAAATAAAGTCACTTCGCACTTGTTCTATATAACACAAAAATAGTGCGACTGGTGTTCACGCATTCATAGAAAACCTTTTAGAAAATAATGATATAGAAGAGATGACCGGAAGAGATTACATCATAAGTAATCTTTATAATTGTTCCACTACCAAGTGTATGATTTTAAAATAAATTAGCTGCTTAGGCATTGTTTCAAGAAATGGTAAACCAATAGATTGGAGTTGTAAAATGAAGAAAAATAGTTTAACAATCTTTATTTATGTACTGCTTTTAGTAGGTGGAATTATTACATTTTTCATCATATTTAAAGACGTTGATAGTTCTTTTTCTTTTGTATTTATTAGTGGCTATATGATATTTCTGGTTCTCTCTGTTTTTTATTTTATTATTGCCATAATTATCAATATGAAGAAATTGAAATGGAGAGAAATAAGAAATAGACTGTTAAAATTTATTGCATATTTTATTTTTCTATGTACGATCTCCTATCTTGTTGGTTATATGTATAAACCGTTACAATCGGATTTGTCTACGATAGTTATAAACTCCATCAGTTTATCTTTTGCGTTCGTTTTTGTTGACCTAGTCTTTTTTAAAGAGAAACGTAGTTAATGCTAGTGTGATTTCTAGCCGAAAATAGGCTCTCTAGACAAACAGAATGAAATTATCCTGCACAATTAACGCGCAAAAATTTGTAGAGTATCCCGTAGTTTTTTAAAGGAGATCATTGGATGAAAAGAGAAGGAAAGAGTAAAAAGAAAAAAGAAAAAAGAAGGTATTCTAAATTACATATTCGGTGAAATTAAAGATTCATTTATGTTTGTAGTAATTTCAGAAATCATATTGTTTATACCGAGATTGATAATACGTTTAATTAGACATATGTTTTAACTTAAGGAAAATGATGAATTGGTAAAAGACAATTGGAGTTAAAAAGTTACATCTAGAAGTAATTAAGGCAGCTGGTTAAATATATAAGCACTGACAAAAAAGCTTCGTAAAGTGATGGAAAGACTCACCACAGGGACATTGTTACAAATAAACCAATAGCTCCAGCAACCAAATAGGAATATCCAAGTACAGTACTATATCTATTTGTAGCTTTCTTGAAAAATAAAAAATAAAGCCCAAACCCAATAATAATTATGGTTAATACGAGGCTCATAATATTAAATAGCATCATGTAAAATCACATCCCTTTGAAAAGCAGCCATGAAAGGCAGCGGAATCTTTAGCCTAAGTATCCGTCATTTCAATAAGTATTTTTATAGTTCAACTTACAGGCTTTTTGTTTTTTGTTTTACCCATTGAATAGAAGGCTATCGCTGCTATAAATAAACCTGTATTTAACCATAGAGCTAGTCCATTCCAATCCCCATTGAAAAAGGTAATATTAGTAAGCGTGACGAGGTGCATTAAAACAATTAGGATTAATAAGACAGTTGATGTTTTCAAATTTTCACTCCCTTTAGTCAGTTTTAAAATTCAGAAAATTAATATCTTAAAGCATAACATGCGTTTAAAGATAAAAATATCTTAATTGGATATATTTACACTATTTTTTTATTGAATTAACCTGCCGTTAGTTCCAACAAGAAAATGGATGATAGCACCATATGTAACAAGCGCAATAGATGTTCGAAACATTATATCCGAAGGTGCTTTAGTTGAACACGCATGAAGTTAACTAATTCCTCATCCAGTTGTTAAGTCAACTGGTTATGCATAAGGCATACACTCACGTGTGGAAGTGATCTTTAACTAAAGCGCAGTTTGCATCCAAAAATAAAGTTTGGTATATATTGGTTATTGCGAATTTTAGGTGGGAACGACTACTATAGATCGGGTGTTTTTACTTGTTATCGTTAGAATAAGATCCTTTCTGGTTCTAAATTCGTCAATTTTCCACCTATAATCTTGAATGATTATAGAACAAACAACGCCATCAATTTTAAATAATATTCCTTATTTACATAGGTGCAGTATAGGTAAACAATAATATGGTTAAATTACTTGATAAATACTAAATTTTGAGGTGGGTTTTATATGCAGGAAAAACAATCGAAAGATTTAAGTCAAATTAGATCTTTGGAAGAAGGACTAACCCAATTACAGATAAAGCATTGGCAAACCTTTTCAGGCTTTGATACCTGGCAACTCTGGTTCATAATAGTGATGATGATTGTATCTCTAGTTGTATTATTTATTTTAATTGATAAAAAAAATATTTTGCTTCTTGGTTTTTTCGGACTTAATTATCATGTCTGGTTTCATTATACAAATGCAATTGGTATTAGAATGGGTTTGTGGGAATACCCTTATCAAATGATACCCTTTTTACCAAGCTTTGCCTTAGATGCCGCATTAGTTCCTGTTAGTTATATCTTGTTATACCAATGGACACTGAAACATGATAAAAATATTTACCTGTACTCGTTACTATTGTCTGGCTTTTTTGCTTTTATCTTTAAACCAATTCTTGTTTCTTTAGACTTTTTCCACATGTATAAGGGAATAAACTATTTACACCTATTCTTATTTTACATGATATTTCTTATTGTATCTAAACTCATTACAAACCTGTTTGTATGGTTGCAACAAAAGCAATATGAAAATAAAACTTAGCCCCAAATTATTCACGGAATAGATTGTCTGCTAATAATAAACTACAAAATGACTAGGATTCTGAAATTAAAGTTCACTTTGTGTTTGTACATATAGGATCCCTCAACTTTTTTGTTTTTTTGTCGTAATTAAAACATATCAAAGTTAGGGATTGTTTTCACTTAAAAAGTGAAAACAAAAAAGTGAGAAACTCTTAGAGTGATAAGAGTTTCTCGCTTTTTTGTTCTCTTGTATGAATAATTACAATCTCATATCCATTGTAAAATCCAGAATGAAATCCCGGGTCATCTATTATATCCCCTTTAACAGGACGAATATTGAATTCAAATGTTTTCATCATTTATTCTTGTCTATTATGTTCTTGAACAAATGTTATAAAAATCATCAAATTTATTTTCATTTCTAAATGCGAGCTGTTCATCTTTTCTTTCAATAAAGCGTCAAGACAAGGTTTTACAACCTATGTAGCATGCGAAACCCTGCTATCAAGCTCAATAGAAAATGGAATTGCCCGCACTTTAAAACTAGCAGAAATGGGCCGAAATTGTATCTTCGGCACATTCCTTTTTAGGCAATAATTGACCATTCACTAGTAAACCAAAATCAAAGACCTATTCACGTGAAGGCTGAAGGCGAGAGACGGACGCATACCCGCCGCAAGATTGCCTTAAGAAGGCTATGAACATCTTGATGAAGAGGAGTTATTCGAGAGGTTCTTCAACTAACTGGTTAGTTGAAGAACAAGCTGCCTTTTACATGGCAATCTTTCTTATGAACCTAATTGAATACTTCCCAATCGTGGTGTTATGACAATCTGTGATGTATACGCGATACAAGCCAGTTGCGCAAACGAATCATGTTTTGCACATTGAACATCCAGTATCTTCTTCAACTAATCTTTAACATTGTGTTACTATAATAATTCTTAATATTTAAATAGTTAAAAGGGAGATTACAATTATGAGAAAAATAGCTTTAGTATTTTCCATATTAATTGGCGGTATAATGGTCAGTATAACTAGTAATAATTTAGGAGAACAAGGCAATCAAATCATTCATTTAATTTGAGCCGTTTTTTTAATAGGTGCATTTATCACTCTATTAACTATGATTTATAAAAAAAGTTTAATAAAATAAATTTAGGGAGAATTCTGTTCTTGTTGCTATTATCAATTTTAGTATTTGCTAATTTATCGCCAACCCTGGCTAATGCACAACAAAATGACCCACGTGTTTATCATCCCAAACGCAATTCACTCTCTTCCAAAGCATTATTGACTTCTTTATAACCAACCTCAAGAAATTTTTTCTCGAATCGATTATTATTTGATTTAATTGCATTTACTACAAGAAATACAAGAACCCAAGTTAAAATAAAAATCATGATTTTTTCACCTATGAACACATCTCTTAGTTAATTTATGTAAAACAGAATTTCTTTTTCACTTCTTTTTAAGTTTCACAGGTTTTTGTTTTTCCTATATTAAATAACTATAAATGCAACTTAATATAAATAGGAGGTCATATGATGAAAAGAAGAATTAGAATGAAAATAGCAAAGAGGTATAGAGAAGAAATGGTATGGGCTATTTGTTATGGTCGATTGGATAAGGTAAAGCGGTTAATCCGTTCTGGAATAGATGTTAATAAATCAGATGAAGATGGATTTACGGCTATTCGATGGGCGACGCAGGAAGGTCATCTAGATATCATCCAATTCCTTCAATCCTCAGGAGCTAATATTAATACAAAAGACGAATATGGGTTTTCACCTCTATATCAAGCTGCTGCAGATGGAAATGTAGAAATCGTTGAATATCTTCTAGATAACGGGGCGGAGATTGATATTAAGTCAGATGACGATACTACACCCTTGATAATTGCTAGTTGTTACGACCACCTAGAAACCGTCGAATTGCTCGTTCAAAGAAGTGCGGAAATTAATTCGAAAGACGACGATGGAAATACTGCTCTCTCATATGCAAAAGAGTATGGAAATGAGGAAGTCACTATTTTTCTAAGAGAGCAAGGTGCAGAATAGTTATATTGTAAACTTATTTCTTATTCGACTAACGAGGGGATTATATACAGTATTTCAGGAAGTAGTATTTAACGTTAATGACGTTAAGTATTGCTTTTTTCTTAAGTAAAAAAGTCGTGTACTCCCTCATCCTGGTGTTAAGTCAACTGGTTATGCAGAAGGCATACACTCACGTGTGGAAGTGATCTTTAACTAAAGCGCAGTTTGCATCCACAAATAAATTTTGGTATATTTTGGTTGATGTGAATTATAAGTCGGTTTGTTAAGGAGAGTTGTAAATGAATTTAGATTTGTGGGAAGAAGAATTAGATGAATATTTTAAAGGTGAAGTTAATCTAGAAACAATAAGTAAAATTCAACAAGAATTAAAGCTGGAATTACCCGAGTCATATATTAGTTTAATGACAAAAAGAAATGGATTTTATTTAAAAAAGAAATACTACCCTACAATTGTCTCCAATGGGTGGGCCAACAACTCTGTACATATAGATTTTTTATATGGGATAGGGGAAAATCCGGGATTATTAGATAGTATTTATTTACGTAAAGAATGGGGGATACGGAGTAAAAAATTATTGATTATTTCAGTAGATGCACCTATGTTTATTTGTTTGGATTATAGAACCAAAAAAACCCCCTCATTTTCATAGATGTTGAGGCAAACCAAGAGATTAAATTGGCAAAAGATTTTGAGCAGTTTATAAATGGACTGGTTGAAGAAATTGAAGAAGAGGACATAGATATATTTGCTTCACTGTCTGAACAGCAAATCATTGACTACTACACTAAAATTGATCTTGTGATAGTAAACGGAAAACCAAAAGAAATAGATAGGTTGCTAGGAGAAATCCTTTCTACCAATAACGATTTAATAAGATACTTGGTTGAAAAAATGAGAAAGCACGAAAAAGCTAAAGTTCATTTTAATTTATTACTTTTCTTATCATGCTGTGCTGAAGGTGAAAATAAGGGGATAATAAAAGATGATTATTTAATGGAAGTTCTAAAAGAATTTTCTGCTAGTAAAAATAAGGATGTTAAAGATTTTGCCTTGTACAGCTTGAAATTATTAACAAGTAGACTTAACATCTAGGGTTGTAGTAAATTCAACTAACTTCGTGCTTAGTTGAAGAACCGGCTGCCTTTTACAAGGTAGTCTTTTTTAAATTAATCTTGATGAATACTTCCTAAACAGGTTGTTATATCAACCTACTGTATATACGAGATGCAATCCAGTTGAATATGTGAATCGATGGTTTACGCACAGATTATCTAAATATGTTAAAATAAGTTAATTAATAGTAAGGAGGGATATTTTGTTTGAGATATTTGTAAAGAAAGTTAATTCTGATATCGTGATTAGATGGCTATTATCAAAGATAACAATTCCAATATCTGATATTTTAACAGTTACCACAGATGACACTTATGGCGGAAAAGAAAAACAGGCAATAAGAATTGGAATGCCGTATGGCACAACAGATAGAGTAGTTATCATCACAAACGAAAACACATATATCTTATTTACAACCAACTATATATCGATACAAAAAAAACTTAACTCGTACATCAATTCATTTAAATAAATAGACTATCAAAAACCGTTGGCGTTTTCTCGCATTCGGTTTTTTTAACCCTCCCAATCTCTCCCGTAGCTTAACTTTTGACTGAAGTTGATCAAGTCAGTCCAAAGCGGGAAGTTAATCTAATTAAAAAACACCCATTACGTAGAATGGGTGTTGGATATATTAATTACTTAGCAAATAATTTAGCTAATGTGTCTTTCGATACAGCAATTTCGCCACCTAGGATTAAGTAGAACGAGTCTTCTGTCTCATATTCCGAAACTTGTGTCTTAGATGCGACTGTAGGCTTTGGTGCTGTTAAAACAATCGGACTTGGAAAAAGTGATGCAAAAGCACTACCAGATAAAGCATCTGGATAATTAGTCCCTGTTGCAATGAACATGAGAGATGGGTCCTCCATCAAACCTGATTCTAAGGCGAAATCATTGAATGCTTTATTCGTATCATATCGAGTCTGTCCAGAAATCCGAATTGGATCTGCAAACAAATCTTCAACTGAAGATGGAACTGCTTTCTCTCCACCAATGATTAAAGACAAATCAACTGGGTTTGCTTTAATAAAATCAGACACCACTGTTGGTATACCCGTTGGTGGTACTAATAGAATTGGATCTTCATAATAACCAGCTAAAGAAGAAATGGATAATGAATCTGCAAAATTTGCACCAGTTGCTACATATAACGTGTCTGTAACGCCGACTTCTTTGGCAATATTTACTGCAGTTTCATAACGTGTCTTTCCGCTGATACGTTCTGTTGTAATACCCAAAATTTGAATTTGCTTTTTCACATTATCAGATAACGCAACTGTTCCACCGACTAAAATCACGTGCTTCGTTCCTAATCGCTTCAGCTCATTCGCAAAACCTGATGGAAGTGAATCTTTTCGAGATAATAATAGAGGAGACATATACGAGCTCGCAAGTGGTGTTGCAGCTAGTGCATCTGGAAAATCAGAGCCCGTTGCTACTACAACTGTTTGTGCTTCGCCATTTTCCCAACCTTCTCTAGAAATCTCTAAACTCGTTTCATAGCGATCTTTTCCCGCAATACGAAGCGAATTATCCCCCGTAAGTGTTGCCGCTTCTACCGTAAACGTTGAAGCCAATGGACTAAACGCCATTGTTGTCGCAAGTGCAGTTGTTACTACTAACTTCCAATATTTCATACTCTTTCCCCATTCTGTATTATAATTGATACTTTTTAATTATAAGAGAATCTCCTTAATTTAACAATAATTTTCGAGTTAGTTTTCAAACTATTTTTCCACCGACGTGCCCCTTCATTTACTTCCTAATCGGGGTGTAATGTCAACCTACTTTTGCGGATGGATCTCATGTAGCAAATACATAGACTGGGATATGATGTAGCATCATTGGTATGCAGATGCAAGGAGCCATGGCCATAATTCCCGCTAGCTTTTACAATGCCTTTTTTCTGTGAGTGAAGGTGTTTTTAATAAAATTCGTCAATTTAATAATAGCTGTATCAGCAAGTTAACTAGGCTGTGAGACGTGTTTGGCCGATAAATCCTCAGATTGGCCGATAAATTTTTATAATCAATAGAGACCCTCAAAATTCGTCTCATGAAACAAGTTGACTAGCTATTGAGATGGAGTCTCCCTTGAATTTACTTCTATAAAAAACCAATCGGCCGAAGATACAATTTCGGCCGATTTCTACTACCTTTAAAGTCTCTTTAATTCCATTTTTTTTTTCAGACCTAGATAGAATCCGGCTGTGTGTGGCGGCATAGAACATTCAATTATCAAAGATCAAAGGGAAAAAACCACATCCAGCGAATTTCAACATGGCATACATATAGTTTACTTAATTAGTAACTACGCCTTTTTTCTTTGACGAGATTTTCTAATGGTCATATAGTATGTATCCTTTTATTAGCGAATATCTGGCTGCTTCTTTAAAATATCTACCTCCAAGGGATCAGGCGCAGCGAATGTCCAGGGTTGCCAAGCATCACTGCGTTCTGCCTTGAACTCCTACTGAAATCGTTCGTCTGCCGCCGTTTATCTTTCTCTTTAAAGCTATAATATAGAATTTTGCAAACTTTATAGTGTGCCAAACCCTTCTTTCAAATAACGCAGACAGATCATTTAAAGTTAGTAACAATCGGCCGAAATTGTATCTTCGGTCGATCCCTTTCTAGGCAGTAAGTGAGCATTCACTAGTAAACCGAGATTAAAGACCTATGTACGTTTAGGTTGTAGGCGAGCGACGGACGCACACTCGCCGTCCATAGCGAGCCGAAAACCTTACATAAATCTTGTTCTAAAAGGTTCGGTTACAGAAGCGTGTGGATTTTTTCTTTAAATAGTGGCTAAAGAAACTGATATATTGATAAAAAGATATGTTGTATAAAGGTTAATACAAGCATACTAATGTTAAATAAATCATTTTTCTGGAGGATGAAAATGAACAAGAAGTTGCTAATTTTATTAGGGACAGTTGCTTGTATTATTGCCTTTTTTGTTTTGATCAGTAATTTTAATGAGAGTGAAAAGCCATTAGCTGAAAGTATGGAAGAAACCAAGAAAGAACATCAAAAGATAGAAGTGTTATTGACTAAAGTTAGTCATGAATTTCAAAAAATGGATACGGAGAAGCATCATTAAGTTACACTCATGAAGAACGCTTGCTTAGAGTTCTGGTCAAGGATGAAGAATTTTTAGCTAATCATGAAAAAGTAATAAAATCATTAATACATGATGTTTCTAAGGAAATAAAGTTAGAGGATGTCGAAGTTAAATTCGAAATTTTAGATATACCAGTTGAAGTGAGTAGGGAAGAAAAAAACAAACGGAGCTATTAACTGAAACAATAAAAATAACGTCAGAATTATTAGATGAAAAAAATTATCAATTTAGTTCAGTGAGTATTGACCCAACTACATCTATTATTGAGATAAGAATTGAAGGAACAAAAGAATATTATCATGCAGTGAAGGGTGAAATTAGTAAACTTGTAGCTGATGCAATTTCATCAAAAACAAATATAAATTTTGATGTTAAAGTAAATAGAAAAAGTGAAAATGATAGTAGAGATGAAAAATGGCATCCGATTTTCACGACCATAAGGGAGGAAACAGATAAAAAGTTTGAGGAATATAAAGGATTTGCCTATTCCTTCCACCCAGAACCTTTACAGATTATTATCAAAACAGATTTGGACAAATCTAAGTGGTGGAATTCCAATAAAAAAGTAAATGAAATAGAAAAATATGTACAAGAGATAATTAAACTTAAAAGAAAAGAATTAGTAATCGAAGAAATACCTTATGAGATCATAATAAGAGGAAAAAAGAATAAGAAATTGAATTAAAACCATCGGCGTTGTCGCTCCTTTGGTTTGATCAGTTTGGGAAGTAGTCAATAAATCAAGTTGAAAATGAATTTGTACTAGTCATTTTTGCTTTTGACTCGTTCAGATGGACTTAAAAATACCACAAATTCAAAGTTATATATGTTAAAATAAGGAAAGTTGAATGGTTTTCAGAAGAAAATCCATATGCAAAAAATGATAAGTCTTGATATATCCCCCAAAGATTTTTGTCATAGTGCATATATAAAAGGAGAAAATTTTTATGTCTACTAGTCCAATTTAATTCCCTTGTTTCTAAAGAAAATTTAGAAGTGGGGGATTAATTTGAATTCAAATCGTAATTTTATTTTTTTAATGCTTGGTCAGTCGCTTGCCAATGTAGGTGATGTGTTATACATTGTCGGTGTTATTAGCGTTATTTATAGTTTAACCGAGTCTGCAACCGCAGCTGCTTTCGTTCCATTTACCATTACTTTTTCTATGTTTATTTCAAGTATTTTAACGCCACTGCTAATTGGAAAGTTTAATTTAAAACATTTATTGATTGTTTCGCAAATAGGGAAAACCGTTATATTATTTGGTTTAGGTACTTTTTTGACGACAGGTATAGATTTAAGTAACTTTACCTTTATATTTATATTAATCGCAGGGATTGCTTTTCTTGATGGTTGTGCCAATCCAATAAGGCAGACTTTAATTCCTTATTATGTGAAAGAAGAAAGTTTAGTTAAAGCAAACGGAATAGCAGAAACAATTAGCCAGTCCATTCAAATAGGAACGTGGTTTTTTGGGAGTTTGTTATTGATTGTGTTGAATCCAAACTTACTAATATGGCTGGTGACTGTGCTATTTGTTTTTTCGAGCATTATTTTGAGTTTGTTAAAAAGTGTGGAACACAAAGTAGAGAAGCAAGAGAAAAAGTGGAGACTATTAACACAAGGATGGCAAACGATTAAAGGAACACCTGTTTTAAAAACGGTTGCACAAATGGAGTTTTTTGAAACACTCGCGGGCTCAGTTTGGATAGCAGCAATATTATTAGTCTATGTTGAACAGGCATTAAATGCAGAGGAGTACTGGGGTTTACTAAACAGTTCGTTTTTTGTTGGGTTAGTGTTAGGGAGTTTAATCTGTATTAAGTTTGACTTATATGTAGATCGAAATCGTCATGTTTTTATTATTACAGGAGCTTTTATGACTTGCCTTTTAACGATTGTATTCGGGTTAACGAGTTTCCCTGTAATCGCATTGATTTTATCTGCCTTAATTGGGCTTTTTGGACAATTAAAAAACATTCCTCAACAAACATTAGTTCAAACAAGCGTACCAAAAGAACAATTGGCAACCGTATATACGTCTCTTGGCACTATTGGAACTGGTGCATTCGGAATTGCCTCTCTGACGATGGGAATTCTTTCTGATTATTTCGGAGTTCGTAGTGTTTTTGTGCTTTCCGGGGTTTTACTCGCAGTGGTTAGTATCATGGCAATTAAAAATAGGAATTTGTTTAGAAAAATTGTTGAGTAAGATAATTTATATTTTAGTTTGATTAAACGGCTGCCTTTACATGGCAGCTTTCTTATTGAGTAATTAAGTAACATGAAGTCGACTATTTACAGTGGAAGTATGGTTTCAAATGTAAGTGTACCGAATTTTATCATAAATGATGATACATTATTAAAAAAGGAGGGTGATTCTGAATGGAATTTAAATTTGGGAACGGTGCTATTATGCTACCCCCTTTACACATCACAATTATCGCAATAATTATTATTTTCTTTTTAGTAAGGTGGAGCAAGCAATTAGAAACACGACGCTTTACGGTTTTTCTTTATTTTATAATCAGCACTTACATTACTCCAATTTATTCGCGCAGTACAAAAGAAGGTGACTTTCAGCTATGGTTTCCATTGGGATTTATGTTAGTTTTTCTTTACTTATTTCGCAGCGAAAGATACCATTCATCTAAAATGAAAGCAAGTATTTTAGGACTTGGCATAGCATTATATCAGTTAATTCTCAAATATGTGGGATAGTTTGCCGGTATTCCAATAACGGGTGTTTATTTAAAGATTTTTACTCCAAATTAAATAAATTTAGTATCTACCTGATTTGTATGTAAACAACTTTAATTAGCCTTACTACATAGTCTAATGTAGTAAGGATTACTAAATAAGTCTTAATAGTGTCATATGTTATATTGATAAGGTAAATACGAATTACGAATGGGACATTTTTCGCCGTCTAAAAGGTTTTAATAATGAATGAGCAGTCGCTGAAAATGAAAACCAGAATCAATGGCTTATAAATAATAGATTAACAATTAAAATACGAGGATAAGCGAATGAAACCGCTACTACAGGTGATTAAATGAGACATACATACTTAGGTGAAACCATACAATTTGAGATCAATTACAAAAAGCGGGCATCCATGGGTGTTCAGATAGACGCCTATGGATATGTGGAAGTCCAGGCTCCTAAAGGGACATCCGATAAAATAGTGATTCAATTAATCGAGCAAAATTGGAATCAGATTCAGCAAAAATCAAAGGAAATGAAAGAAAGAATGCTTGGGCCAAAGGAGAGAGACTATCATCATGGTGAGACCTTTCTTTATTTAGGAAAAACATACCCGATTCAAATTTCTCAAGATACTACTATCAAGAAAGACCATGTCGTTTTTGAAGAGGGCATCTTACGTATAGTTGTGAAACAATTGGAGGATGAAAAAATTAAACAAGCCTTAAAACGATTTTATTATCAACGCTGTAAAGCTTTAATAGAGAAGAGTATCAGAAAATATCAAAGCGATTTTAAGGTAAAACCGCGTTCTATCCGCATAACTGATAGTAAAGCAAACTGGGGAACCTGTGATTCACAACTGCAATTAACATTTAATTGGAGGCTGGCAATGGCGCCACTTGAGGTGATTGACTATGTCGTTGTACATGAAATGTGCCATATGGTCCATCTAAATCACGATCGTTCCTTCTGGCGTCTTGTTGGGAAGATGAGTCCCAATTTTAAGGAACAGGAAAAATGGTTATCGTTATCAAGTTGGAAAATGACTGTTTAAAAACGATGTCCTGGGTTAGAAACAAACTTTCTGTAGATGAAGATGAAAGTATTAAGATCATTTTAAAACCATAGCAAGAAAAGCATGCAATCAAGTCAAGAAACACACATTTTCATTAGGAAGCACTAATTTTCACTTGGTTGAGTCAGTTACTTATCTGAATAAACCCCTTTTACTTTTATTTAGGTACCTTGTTTCTCCTATTGGGGTAACTAACCAATTTTCACCTAATTATCGTCACTCTAATAGAGAAATCAAGACCACTAAAAACAACCTCTCCGTGTTGGAGAGGTTGTTTACTTTTCACTATAAATGATTGCTTATATCTTAGGTACCTTTTACTGATGAAAATGACAGATTTTAATACGGTTATTAGTAAAAACATTCTATCTGCCATATACTCTCCGTCATTTATATTCTTATTTAGATTGTTAAAAAGTCCTATCTATAAATACTTACAAAACTAAACGAACATTAGTTTTTAATAAAATGAACGATCAAGCTGCTTAATCGACAGTTGAACGGCCTTAATGTGTGACGGAGGATTATCCTTATAATAAAAAATGAGGTTAGTTATTAGTATAGTTTATTTATTAAAGGGTTTTCCCTGTGAATTGTGGAATAGTCTGTAGTTATGGGGTGATATAGATGAAATGAATTTTAAACAAAGATGTTCAAGTTTCACATTATGAAATTTCCATATTGAATACTTAGTGAGACTTCAGTATCTTAGAGCTAACCTTATCCTAATAACTGAATTTTCAATCCACTTATATCAATTCCATGTTCAAGTACTATGTTTATTAGCAAAAGCATATTCTGGTCAACATTGAGAACGCTTACATTCACGTACGGACCCTAAAGTTTATAAGAATCAAGAGATTTGGTCGACAGCATTTGGTAGGAAATATACTGTCAGGGAGATGAATTTATAGTGATTGAATCCGTTAGAAAGGCATGTCAAATTATAAGTTGTTTTTCCAGTGAAGAACCTGTTTTAGGAAATGCTGAGATTGCTAATAAACTGGGTATGAACTCCGCTACTACTCATCATTTAGTTAGCACACTTTGTAGTGAGGGAGTACTTATAAGAGATGAAAAAAGGAGATATCGACTGGGTTGGAAATTACTTGAGTGGAACAATAACGTGATGTTTCAGCAAGATATTTATGACAAAGCTATTCCTTTAGTGAAGGAATTAATTCATAGATTTATAGGGACAGCTCATATTGGTATGTTTGACAAAGGCGAAGTAGTTTTTGTCTTGAAGGTATCCTCTCATGAAGCTTCACCCATCCACACATATATAGGTTCAAGGAAGCCTGCTTACGCTACAAGTACAGGAAAAGTTTTGCTGTCATATAATTCTTCTTATTTGCAAGAAACGATAAGTAGAGGCTTATTAAAGCAAGCTCCAAATACCATTACAGACATTAGTAAATTGAAAATGGATTTAGAAATGGTTCGGAAAATTGGATACTCAATCAGTAACAATGAAAATTCCACAGGAACCTATGCTATTGCCGCACCTATTCTTTCATATTCAGGAAAAACGATTGCTGCTGTAAATTTAGTAGGTGCCGTTTCCTATATGGCTGGTATTAATCGAGCTAAAATTATTCAAAGTGTAATGAATACAGCGCAATCAATCTCACAAGAATTAGGGTACATTGAAGTTTAATTTCTAAATTATAGTGGAAGTTTCATTATGTGAAATAAGATGGGTGTTTTTTAAACTCCACTCCATTATAAACAGTAGTATAAATGCTATTAGGAAAAATCGGCATTCATGAGAATTTATTAATCAATCGTGTACTAGCGATAAATAGGAGGTGCAATTGTATCGTTAATTAACTGAATTTTTAAATAAATATTTTTAAATCATGAGTTTTGATTTTGAAGGAGATTCTATTTTTTTACAAAAAGTGAATATACTACTTTAGTAAAACTACATGTGTAAATAAGTAGATTCAAATGTTTTCACAAATAACTTATAAAATATTAAAAAGGGGTGTAGACAGTTGAAAAATAAAAAAAGTTTTTACATGAGTATATTAATGTTGGTGATGATGCTAGTTTTAAGTGCGTGTACTGATAGTGATGGAGGAGATACAAAGGCGGTTTCTGGGGATGCAAAGAGTGAGGGACAGACTTATAATTTTAAACTAGCTCACATTGCTCCACCCGATCATATTTGGAATGATGCAGCCAAAAAATTTGCTGAAGAATTAGAGGAACGGTCTGACGGAAGAATGAAGATGGAATTATATCCAGGAGGTCAATTAGGTGGAGAACCTGATATGGTTCAACAACTTGAAACAGGTTCTTTAGACTTCGCATTCATAACTACTGCTTTTTTAACGTCAAAATCAGATGCATTTAGTGCTTGGTTCGCGCCTTACTTATTTGATTCTTATGAGGATGCATTTGAAGCTAAAGACACAGAAGTTGCTAAGAAAATTCTAGCAACTCTTGATGACGATGGCTTGAGAGCAATGAATTATTTCTTCTCAGGAAATAGAACGATGATGTTCAGAGAAAAGATTGAGACACCAGAGGAAATGAAAGGTTTAACATTACGCGTAACACCAAGTCCTGCTTTACAAGACTGGTACAGATATCTTGGAGTTAATCCGGAGTCAATTTCATTACCTGATGTATATCAAGCCGCTCAAACGGGAGTTATTGATGGAATGGAAATGGATTTAGACGCAGCAGTTACTTCAAATTTTAATGAAGTAACAGGGTTTGGTGCGCTGACCAATCATATGGTTTGGCCATCAGTTATGATTGCGAACGCTGAGAAATTTGATGCAATGCCTGAAGAAGATCAAAAAATTATTCGTGAATCTATGGCTGCTGCTTCTGAATATGCAACGATGAAACGTTCTTCATTAGAAGAGGAATACATGGAAACATTAAGAGAACGTGGAATGGAACTTTACGAAATGGACAAATCATTATTTAAATCGTATATGGAGAAATTTGATGAAGAATATAAAGCGAAAGACCCTTTAATTAAAGAGTTTATTGATACTTTTCGTAAGTAGGAGGATTTTCGTTTATGAATACAGTTAGCGGATGGATCGAATCGGTTGAAAAAGTTATTGCTATGATTCTAATCGCTGCAATGACTCTAGTGATTGCAGCTGCTGTTGTATTTCGTTACTTTTTCCATGCTCCTCTTTTTTGGGCAAATGAAGCAAGTATATTTATGATGGCGTGGATTACATTTATTGGGGGGAGCTTGGGACTTAAATATAAGTCCCAGGCCTCCATTACGTTTTTGGTAGATCGATTATCATTCAAAAGTAAAAAAATTCTTGAAATCATCTCTTATACCATCATCTTAGTTTTCATGGCTATGTTGTTATATTTAAGCTATGAATGGGTGATTTCAGTCTCACATCAAAAATCTACTTCGATGCGAATTCCAATGTGGATTCCGTATCTTTCTGTTCCAGTTGGGCTAACTTTTGCGTTCATCCATTTGATTAATAATCTCATTAAGACCTTTAAGTCTAAACAGCAAGGCGGTGAACCACTATAGAAACCATTGTAGTTATTGTGTTATTTATAGTGTTCTTACTCATCGGAATTCCAATATCACTTGTGTTAGCAATTACTTCACTTTCGTATTTATTATTAACTGATTTAACGACATTGATGAGTTCAGCACCACAAAAAATGTTTTCCGGGTTAGACAACTTTGGATTGCTGGCCATTCCTTTATTTATGTTGGCTGGTGAGCTGATGAATGGTGGGGGTATTACCAAGAGATTAGTAGCCTTTGCTAAAGTTTTCATTGGTCATTACCGAGGTGGATTGGCATATGTAGCAGTCATTGCAAATATGTTCCTTGCTTCCATTTTAGGTTCAGCAAATGCACAAGCTGCCATGATGAGCAAAGTGATGGTTCCAGAAATGGAAAAGGAAGGTTATTCACGCGAGTTTTCTTCTGCGATAACATTAGCCTCCTCTATTGTAGCTCCAGTAATTCCACCTAGTATGTTGTTTATCATTTATGGAACGTTAACAGGTGCATCGATTGCTGATCTGTTTATGGCGGGCATAGTACCAGGTTTCATGTTAGGTTTTGGGTTTATTATTATTATTGGAATGATGAATCATAAACAACAATTCCCTAAAAGTGAAAGAGCATCTTTAAACACACTAATGAGATCCTTCTTTCGAGTAATGCCGGCTATGCTTATTCCATTTACAATTATTTATGGAATTTTAGGTGGCGTGTTCACTCCGACTGAATCAGCCGCAATTGCTTGTGTGATTGCTTTTATTATTGGCTTTGTATACCGAGAGCTAAAATTGAAAAATCTACCAGATATATTATTAAACACAGTAATCAATACAGCGACTATCACATTTTTAATCGTTACAGCAAATTTATTCGGGTTTATCATTGCCTATGAACAAATTCCACAGTTAGTCGCAGAATCAATGCTTGGACTATCTGAAAATCCATTAGTTTTCTTGCTATTAGTAAACATTTTCTTGCTTCTAATCGGAACAGTTTTAGATGGTATTGCAGCATTAATTATTTTAGTGCCAGTCCTTATGCCTTTACTCGTGATCTATCAAATAGATCCTGTTCATTTTGGCGTCATTATATGTATTAACTTAACAATTGGATTACTCACTCCTCCCGTTGGAACTGGTTTATTTATAGTTTCTTCCATTGCAAAAGTAAAGTTCGAAAATCTAGTAATAGCAATCATGCCGTTTTTAGGTATGGCTATTATTGTCCTACTCATACTTACTTTTTGGGAAGACGCTGTCATGTGGATTCCAAACCTTTATAAAGATTAGTGTTGAGTGAATTGCATAAGCCTCAATATGAGAATCACTATCTTTTTTATACAACATAATACTTACAAGAGAAAGAGTCACTGGTAGTGACTCTTTTTTCATGTATATTTTCTGATCAATGTTCGCACATACATATACTTGTATATTTCTAGCTTGTCTAATTTAAATCCTTATAAATTAAATTAATATTCTGTATATTTCATATTATGAAATATTCGTATTGAGCCTAAAAATTATCTTCGCTATATTATGTGTACATTACGAAGTAAAGAGAGGTTGGATAAATATGGATGTTAGAGAATTAAGAAATTGCTTTGGACAATTTGCAACTGGAGTTACGGTCGTTACTTGGAAAGATGATCTAGGTGAAAAACATGGTATTACGGTGAACTCGTTTACTTCTGTTTCCTTAGAGCCCGCTCTTGTGCTCGTTTCAATTGCTAAAAATGCAAAAGCTTGTAGTGCCTTAAAAAACCGTTCATTTGCAATTAATGTTTTATCTGAATATCAAGAATCATATGCTTGGCAATTTGCTGGTCGACCAGATGAGAATCTCGTCGTTGAGTGGCAAGAGGATACAAATAGAGTTCCTCGTCTAAAAGATGCTCTGGCAACATTTGAATGTACATCCTGGGCAGAATACGAAGGTGGGGATCATGTTTTGTACTTAGGGAAAGTAGAAGATTTTTCATATGGCGATGCAGATGGTCTTCTCTTTTTTAGAGGGAAATTCATAAAAAAAACAATTAGCCAAGCTGCTGTTAACATTTAAATATTGGGGGAATGGAAGATGGGAATTAGAACTGGAGCCGAATATATTCAGGCGTTAAAATCACGTCAACCAGAGGTTTGGTTAGGCGGAAGAAAAATACTAGATTTAACACAGGAGCCAATCTTTAAACAACCAATAAATGAACTTGCTAGACTATTTGATTTGCAGCATGACCCTTTGTATCAAGAAAAAATTACGCATGTATGTGAAGAAACAGGTGAACGTGTAAACAATGCATACTTAGTCCCGCGAAATGGTGAGGACTTGAAAGCAAGAAGACAACTATTTGAAGTGTGGGCACAAGCAACATTCGGTTTGATGGGGAGAACACCAGATTTCCTAGGAACGGTAGTAACTGCAATGGCATCAAATGACTGGTTCTTCAGAGAGTATGGGGAGAGGTGGGGAGATAATATTGTCAATTACTACAAATATATAAGAGATAACGATTTCTTTTTAACACATGCCATTATTAATCCTCAAAATGATCGAAGTAAAGCTTCAAATCAACAGGAAGATACGTTCACACACTTAGGAGTAGTTAGAGAGACTGAAGAAGGTTTAATTGTAAGAGGATCTAAAATGCTAGCTACACTTGCACCACTTACTGATGAAGTCATTATTTATTCTTATCCGAGCTTTAAACCGGGAGATGAAAAGTATGCAATTGCATTTGCTCTTCCGATTGATACACCAGGACTTCGGATTTTATGTCGTGAAGAAACTCAAAATGGAACGAGGTCAACATGGGATCATCCACTGGCATCAAGATTTGAAGAAATGGATGCATTACTCGTATTTAATGACGTTTTAGTTCCATGGGATCGCGTATTTATTAATCAAAATGTAGAAGCTGGTAACTTACTCTATCCTAAAACAGGAATAAATTTACAGCCTTCTCATCAATCGGGTATTAGAGGTCTTGTGAAAATTTCATTTGCTACGGAAGTCGCATGTTCAGTAGCAGACGCTGTTGGTGTTGATGGTTTCTTAAATGTCCAAAACCAATTAGCTGAACTTTTACAAGGTGTAGAGTCGATTAGGGCACTGGTTCGTATTTCTGAATATGAGTATGTCATGACGCCACATGGTGAAGCAATTCCGTCAATCGTACCATTAGAAACCATTCGAGGAATACTACCTAAATTGTACCCAAGAGCAATTGAGATTTTGCAAACGATTGGTGCTGGCGGACTCTTAATGTCACCTACAGGCGCAGACTTTGCTCATCCAGACTTAACAGAGGATATGAACAAATATTATATAGGACGCGAAGGTGTATCAGCTGATGAACGTGTACGACTATTTAAATTAGCATGGGATCTTTGTGGAGAAGCATTCGGACAAAGATTAGTCCAGTATGAGCGCTATTACTCAGGTGATCCAATTCGCAAAATGGCCATGTTTTATAATGCACATAAACGGAATAATCCAACCTATCCAATGGTGGAAAAAGCTCTTCGTGATTCATTAGAAATGGCGAAAACAACAGTCCCAAATTGATTTTCTTACTAAGAGAATTTTGTATTTCTGTCGTTCATAAAGTAGTCATGTGATTAGGATTATGTACATGTAACATAACTAAAAAAGTGGAGGTTATACGAAATGACAAAATCTACAATGACACAGTTAAAAGCGTTTAATTTATTGGGTTGGATTGAGGAAAATAAAGGTCATCTTAAACCACCAGTTAATAATAAGGTTCTTTGGGAAGATTCCGAATTTATTTGTATGATACTGGGTGGTCCAAATAAACGCCGTGATTTCCATGTAGACCCTTCAGATGAATTTTTTTATCAGATTAAAGGGGACTGCTTTGTTGAAGTGATTAATAATGATGGAAATCGCGAAGTTGTTACAGTAAAAGAGGGCGAAGTGTTCATGTTACCAGCAATGGTTCCACATTCTCCACATCGGGTTGCTGATACGTATGGTTTAGTAATTGAACGTAAACGTGCTCAAGGCGAGCTAGAAGATTTTGTATGGTTCTGTGATGAGTGTAATTATAAAATGCATGTAAACCGTGTTCAATTAACTGACATTGAGAAGCAAGTAAAAGGCGCAATTGAAGAATTCAATAGTAGTGAGGAACTTCGTACATGTGAGAAGTGTGGTCACGTCATGTCAGAGGAAGTAGGACTATGGAAATAAGAGTAGACTTTCATACACATATCATACCGGAGGAAATACCAGAATTTACACAAAAATATGGTGGAGCCCGTTGGCCGACTTTAGAAAAGACCTGTTCTTGTGGTGCAAATATTATGGTTGCTGGCAAAGTATTTCGTGAGGTGACTGATCAAGTTTGGAGCCCGGAAAGAAGGATTCGTGATATGGATGAAGAGGGTGTCGATATTCAAGTGTTATCCCCTATTCCGGTAACTTTCTCCTATTGGGCTGAAGCAGAAGCAGCAGAAGAAATGTCGAAAATCCAAAATGACTTTATAAGTAATACCGTTAAACAATATCCTGAACGGTTTATTGGATTAGGAACTGTTCCTTTACAAGATGTAGAGGCATCAATCAGAGAAATGGATCGTTGTATGCATGAGTTAGGGTTAAAAGGTATAGAAATCGGGACGAATATTAATGGTAAAAACTTAGATGACCCGTCCTTTACAGCGTTTTTTGAAATGGCTGAGAAGTGGGAAGTCCCATTGTTCGTTCACCCTTGGGAAACATTAGGAACAGAACGAATGCCTAGACATAATTTTATGTACACTGTTGGCATGCCAAGTGAAACTGCCTTGGCCGCTGCAAGTTTGATTAGCGGTGGTGTAATGGAAAAGTTCCCTCTTTTAAAAATTTGTTTTGCCCATGGTGGTGGATCTTTTCCTTATATCCTTCCACGTTTGGATCAAGGGTGGAAAGTTTGGCCGCACTTAAGGGCAACGAAAGAACCACCAAGTTATTATGCTAAGAACTTTTACTTTGATTCTCTGAACTATGACCCGTTGACATTGAAATTTCTAGTAGATAGCTTTGGCTATGAAAAAATTGTCATGGGTTCTGATTACCCGTTTTTATTAAGAGAGATTCCTCCTGGTAAGGTGATCGATGACACGCTCGCACTATCTAGCGAACAGAAATCAGCTATTCTAGGGAAAAACGCACTTGATTTCTTAAACATTAAAGTAAAAGAAGTGGTTAAACGATGAGCACTCCAGAAGAGAAATTGACAGAATTAGGCTTGACACTCCCTCCCATACGACCAGCATGGGGAAGTTATGTTAGCTGTGTAAGAACAGGAAATCTTTTATTTACCGCAGGACAGGGTGTTGATCAATACCATGGGAAACTGGGTAGAGAATTAACAACAGATGAGGGGTACTTAGCAGCTCAACAATCAATGCTTAATTTACTTAGAGTAGTTAAGGACGAAATTGGTGAATTAAGTAAGGTTAAACAGTTTGTTAAAATTCTGGGCATGGTTAATTGCACGGAAGAATTTATTGAACTTCCTGCAGTCATGAATGGTGCATCTGATTTGATTGGGAATGTTTTTGGAGATAAAGGCAAACATGGACGTTCAGCAGTAGGAATGGCTCAATTACCAAATAATACAGCAATCGAAATAGAGATGATTATTGAGATAGAAGATTAGGAGGAACTCCAGTGACTAATGAGGTGATAGATGAAAAGAGAACTATCCAGGATGCAAAACTTTTTATTGATGGGAAATATGTTGAATCTCTATCCGGAGAAACCTTCGACACGATTAATCCAGCAACGAATAGAAAGTTGGCCACTGTCGCTAATGGTGGTAAAGAAGATGCAAAATGGGCCATTGATGTTGCTCAGCGAACATTTGCAAGTGGCGTTTGGAGTAAGATGTCTATCGAAGAAAGATCAAGGATATTGTGTAAAATGGCGGATTTAATCATGGAGAATGTTGATAAACTTGCCTATGTTGAAACGTTAGATGTAGGCAAGCCCATAAAAGAAAGTCGTGGGTTTGATATCCCCCGTGCTGCTTCCAACTTCCGTTTTTTTGCTGAAATGGCGAAATATATGGTGCATGAACACTACGATATGAGTAAGCATATGTCATATGTTCAATATGCGCCTGCGGGTGTTACTAGTTTAATTATTCCGTGGAATTTACCTTTTATGCAATTGACCTGGAAAGCTTCCGCAGCTTTAGCAGCCGGAAATACAGTTGTGGTTAAACCCGCATCCTATACTCCATTAAGTGCTGTTATGTTAGGTGAGATTGCAAATGAAGCAGGATTACCACCAGGTGTATTAAATATTTTAACAGGACCAGGAAGTACTGTTGGAACTGAAATGTGTATGAATCCTTCTATTCGTAGAATATCATTTGTAGGTGAGTCAACAACTGGGAAAACCGTCATGCGAAATGCTGCTGAGAACTTGATACCAGTTTCACTAGAGCTTGGTGGAAAATCTGCAAATATCATATTTGACGATGCAGATTTGGATGAAGCTGTAACTGGATCAATCGAAGCGATTTATCGTAATCAAGGCGAAATTTGTTTAGCGGGTTCACGAATTCTCGTACAAGAAAGTATTTATGATCTTTTCTTAGACAAGTTTGTAGACGCTGTAAAGAAAATTAAAGTCGGTGATCCTACTGATGAGTCAACAGACATGGGAGCTCTTGTATCTCGTGGTCATCTGAAGGCTGTTGATGACTACGTACAAATTGGTCTTGAAGAAGGGGCGAAACTTGCCTATGGAGGGAAGGTTGTAGCAAATCTTCCAGAAGGCAATTTCTATGAACCTACTGTTTTATATGATGTTGATAATAAAATGCGAGTAGCTCAAGAAGAAATTTTCGGTCCAGTGCCAGTGATTATTCCATTTAAAACGGAGGAAGATGCGATTGACATCGCAAATGATTCTATCTATGGATTAGCAGGCGTAGTATGGACGAATGATTTGCGACGAGGGCAACGTGTCACCTCACTTATTCATGCTGGTTTGCTATGGGTGAATTGTTGGTATATTCGTGATTTACGCACACCATTTGGCGGTGCAAAAGCAAGTGGTATTGGACGCGAGGGTGGACGACATAGTTTTGACTTTTATACAGAAGCAAAAACGATTACCTTAAAAAAATAATAAACAAATAAAAGGTGGCATCTAATGCACGCCTTTTATTTGTTTTAAGTATTGGAGTGATGTTCAGGTGACAGTGAAAAATATTCAGTATGCAACAGAACTAATAGAAGCAGAGGAAACACGTAAAGGATTATTGCCTTTGACAGATCGAGACAAAGGTTTAACGATAGAAGATGCCTATCAAATTCAATTAGAAACAGTGAAGCTTAAGCTTGCTGAAGGAAAAAGAATAATAGGCAAAAAAGTAGGTCTAACAAGTGTTGCTATGCAGAAAATGTTGAATGTAGACGAACCGGATTATGGTCATTTATTTGATAATATGCAAATTGAAAACGGGGCTACTATCAGAATTAATTCCATGATATCGCCAAAGGTTGAAGCAGAAATTGGCTTTGTTCTTGGAGAAGATTTGGTCGGACCGAACATTACTTATCTTGATGTCATGATGGCTACAAAATATGTTGTCCCGACTTTAGAGATTATTGATAGTCGTGTAAGTGACTGGAAGATTAAATTAATCGATACAGTTGCGGATAATGGTTCGTCAGGAAAAGTGGTAGTTGGTGATGAAAAGACTACGCTTGATTTAGTGGATCTACGAACGACTAGTATGGTGCTGTTTAAAAATATGGAACTCCAAGCTACAGGTGCTGGCGCGGCTGCACTGGGTCATCCAGCTCACGCGGTTGCATGGCTTGCAAATAAATTAGCTGAATTTGGTATTTCATTAAAGAAAGATGAATTAATTTTACCTGGTGCATTGTCGGGTGCAGTATCAGTTGGTTCTGGGGATACGATTGAAGCTAGGTTTGGCACTCTTGGATCCGTTACTGTTCATTTTAAATAAAAAAACTTACTACACAAAACCGAGAGTTAAAGAAAGGTGAATGACCGTGAAGAAAATTAAAGTAGCAATTATCGGCTCGGGTAATATTGGAACAGATTTAATGTACAAATTAGAAAGAAGTGACGTAATTGAGTTAACGGCCATGATAGGAATTGAAGCGGAGTCAGATGGTCTTAAACGAGCAAAAGAAAAAGGGTATCAAGTGATTTCGAATGGGATTCAAGGAATAATAGATAATCCTGAACTAGCAGAAATTGTCTTTGATGCAACTTCTGCTAAGGCCCATGTACATCATGCCAAAATATTAAAAGAATTAGGGATACTCGCAATTGACTTAACTCCTGCTGCCATAGGACCCTTCTTTTGTCCTGCGGTGAGTGTAAATCAACAGTCTATGGAAACGATGAACGTCAATATGATTACTTGTGGAGGACAAGCGACTATACCAATTGTTCAAGCGATTAATGAAGTGGCAGATGTTACATATGGAGAAATTGTAGCGACAATTTCTAGTTTAAGTGCTGGACCTGGAACGAGAGCAAATATTGATGAATTTACTATTACGACACGACGCGGAATAGAAGATGTAGGGGGTGCGGACAAAGGCAAAGCTTTAATTATTCTAAATCCAGCTGATCCACCTATATTAATGCGCGACACGATTTATTGTGAAGTAAAAACTATGGATGAAGTAGCTATCCTAGCTTCGATTAAATCAATGGTTGAGAAAGTAAATGCCTATGTTCCTGGATATCGTTTAAGACAAGAACCGATGTTTGAAGGGAATTGCGTTACGGTCTTTGTTGAAGTGGAAGGAGCAGGCGACTATTTCCCTCCATATGCAGGGAATTTGGATATCATGACAGCAGCGGCAGTCCGAGTTGGTGAAGACTTTGCTCGAACAATGTTAATTAAACAAGCGGCAGAAACAACCATATAAAAATAATAGAAAGGAGATTGCGATATGACCGATAAACCAATTCAACTAACAGAAGTATGTCTACGTGATGGTAGTCACGTCGTAGCCCATCAATTTACGGAAAAACAAGTACGCAATGTAGCACGTGCGTTAGATGACGCAGGTATGCACTATATTGAAGTGAGCCATGGTGATGGTTTAGGTGGCTCGACCTTACAATACGGAAAATCATTAGTCGATGAAATGACATTGATCGAAGCGGCAGTTGATGAATGTAAAACTTCGAAAGTAGCTGTATTGCTGATTCCAGGAATCGGAACTGTAAATGAATTAAAACAAGCAAATGAGCTAGGAGCTCGGTTGGTACGAGTGGCAACACATGCAACAGAAGCTAATGTATCAGCTCAACATATAAATAAAGCACGGGAACTTGGTATGGAAGCATTAGGATTTTTAATGATGGCTCATTCGGTTTCAGTTGAAAAGCTAGTAGAGCAAGCTAAACTAATGGAAAGCTATGGAGCGGAGGCTGTTTACGTAACCGATTCTGCGGGTGCCTTACTTCCACATGAAGTACGGGAACGAATTAAAGCTCTTCGTAACTCATTGGATATTGAAGTGGGCTTCCATGCACACAACAATTTATCTGTTGCAGTTGCGAATACAATTGTTGCGATTGAAGAAGGGGCCACGCGAATTGATGGGAGTGTTCGTTGTTTAGGAGCGGGAGCCGGTAATACACAAACTGAAGTGTTACTCGCTGTAATGGAGCGAATGGGTATAGATGTAGGTATCGATTTATTTAAGATGATGGATTTAGCAGAGGATATTGTGGGACCTATCATTCCAGGCTCTCAAGAAATTCGAAAAGGTAGTCTCATTCTCGGATATGCCGGTGTATATTCAAGTTTTTTACTTCATGCCGAACGCGCCGGAGCAAGATTTGGACTTGATCCACGCGATATCTTAATAGAACTAGGAAAAATGAAGGTTGTAGGTGGACAAGAAGATATGATTCTTGACGTTGCAGCTGAGTTAGCTAAAAAAAGTAAAGTGAGGATATAACTTATGCCCCTACTAACAAACAGAAAGAAAAGTATAATTGAATACTTATATACAGCAGAATGTGAAGCACGTGAAGTTGTTAAAGTAACTGACGAATATCCAGACTTAACGATAGAAGAAGCTTATGAATTACAAGACAGATTACTTGCTCACAAACTAAAGGATAGAGGTACGAAAATAGTTGGAGTGAAGCTTGGATTAACAAGTAAGGCGAAGCAAAAAATGATGGGTGTTAATGAAGCCATCTACGGATATTTGCATAATGATATGCTGGCCTATGAGTGGGAAGCCATAAACTTCGCAGAATTGATTCATCCAAAGGTGGAGCCTGAAATAGCGTTCCTAATGGCAGAGGATTTACAAGGTGAAACTATAACAGCAGAAGACGTCATCCGGGCAACGAAGTATATAGCACCAGCTCTTGAAATTATTGATAGTCGTTATAAAGACTTCCGGTTCACATTAGTGGATGTAGTTGCTGACAACTGTTCGTCTTCTAAATTTGTGGTGGGCAGCAAATGGGTCTCGCCAAATGCGATTGATCTAGAAAATATCGGCATGGTGATGAGCAAAAATGGAAAAGTTGAACAAACTGGTTCAAGTGCAGCCGTATTAGGGCATCCAGCAACTGCGATTGCGTGGGCGGTGAACGAATTAGGAGCTCGAGGAAAAGGCCTGAAAAAAGGAGATATTATCCTAAGTGGAGCAATGTCAGAAGCGATTGCGTTTATGCAAGGTGATACCGTTATCGCTGAATTTGATGGCTTAGGTAGTGTGTCCATGCATTGTAAGTAGTAGTAGAGTTGCAGAAATTGTATCTTCGGTAACTACTTGCTATGTAGAAGATGACTAGTATTTTATTAAGTCCACTGGAGAGCGAGTGGAAATAGAATAAGCTTGATACGATGTAGGCTTGTGGCATGGATTTTAATAAGAAGGGTAGGGCGGTCGAAATTTCATCTTCGGCCGCTTAGTTTATTTGAAGGAGCCAGACACTTCTTTCATTTCCCCAAACATAGTGTTGAATTAACAGATATTTCTTACATATGTAGGTTGAATAGATTACTATGAAGAGAGAAGGTTACATAATAAGGGGGATTTTTAGTGAAGAGTCAATTGCTTTGAGTGCATTTGAAGGGTATGCGAAAGTTTTGATTCGAATATATCAAATTACGAACGGCTATTGGGTTTGCTCATGTTGCTTCTGTCACCAAGTCATTCACTCGTGTAGCAATTTTGGTGCTGCAAGAACAAGGTAAGTTTTCTGTCCATGATCCAGTTGAAACGTATTTGCCCGAATTCTTTACACCAACAGATGCTATTTAGCGGGTGTCCCGGCAACTACTATTATAAATGGAGCTCTTAATGATTTGGAAGGTCGTGCCGTTGATACAACGTCGTTTGCTTAAACGAAGCATGAGTTTTCACTCGAGGAACTAAATGATTACGAAGGGACTTATACCTCAAGTGAGGGGATGAGTCTATCCATTACGATTGGTGATGGAGTCCTCGAGTTCTTTACACATGGAACATCTTTCCCGATTCAATGTATTGGCCAAGATTTGTTTCTTGCCATTGTTCAAGATCAAAGTGAGTTAATCCGTTTTGTTCGTGATGAAACTGGTGTTATTGAGCGAGTTGCTTATCATATGCGGCAGTTTCCTAAGAAATAGTTTGGCTCAAACAAGTGATTTTCTTTAGGAGACAACAGATCCAAGATTGTGAAGGAGAAATCAAATGAAAACGATGCTACGTCTTTATCAATTAGGAAACACAAATTATCGTTCAACATTTTTTGATTTAATACATGGCGATACAGAAACTAAGCAAACCAAGGGGCTTTCATATTTATTCTCGAAGTATCCTGAATTAATTGAGCTTTTCTTAAAGAAAGTTGACCGTCAGCTTACTCAACAGAATCCTAAATTCATGCAGGAAATTGATTTTGTTCAAGTAGATGCGGAAATGTTATCAGTTGGTGAAACGAAAATTAGACGTGACATTACGTTATCTTTTTTTCAAAGGAGTATAAAAAGGTTAGTAATAGTCATAGAAGCTAAGAGCGCAAGTACAGGTGTGATTAATGAGGCGGATCTTACAAGTCAACTTACAGCATATCTTGACCCAATTAACTTTCCTTGGGATGTAAATGTACCAATGATAGGTATAACACTGACAAAACATAAAGTACTTCATCCTCCTAACAGTGGATTCTCTAGTCTTACTTGGACCGACATGGTGGGTTTAATAAAAGAATTAATTAGTAAAGAGAAAAAGAGCGGTGGAGAAATAACAATTGCAGAAGAATTTTTAGATTTTATTTATGGGGTGAGAAAAGCGATGAAATATTATGAAGTTGAAGTTCTTTCAGTTGCAGCTGGTAAGACCCATGAGTTAACAAAGAAGCACTTTGTTCATGCTTGTCCTCATAATGCTAAAGGTTTTTTGTATAAAACACCTATTTATATGACATTTAGATCTAGTGGTGGAGGAGAAATGGAATTTTTATATAAAACAGAGGAAATTGTAGTCCTTAACCCACTCTCTCCTTCACTCGATATTTCATTAGAGGGAATTCAAAAAGATTTCGCCACTAGAATTAAAGAATATATCACGGATCGTATTGAAGGCTTTGGATTCACCCATCAAGGAGAAGATTATCGTTTCTATAACCTTTCTAGTAAAGATGTAATTCATTTGAAGCATCTTCCCAAACCACCGGCTAATAACTCTGGTGCTCGGTATTATTCTATTGCGGAACTCATAAAAGGAGAAAAAGTTGTGAGTGTAGCTAGTCAAGACAAATAAACTTTGAAAAAGTCCCCGGAAAAGAAAAAACGAATGTTTTAACCTTCATAATTGTTTTGTGTATCAGGAAAATTAATAAGTACATACAAAAAGAACGGAAAAAAATCAGATTTTATCATTACTGAAAATGGAATAAGCGAAATTAACTCTATTAAGATTGGTGGTATTAAGCTATCAATTCTTAGCGTGCTTTATTTTCTGTTGCTTAATCTGTACTATACAAGCGACCTATGGAAAAAGTGGTTTTGATCACGATGTGCCTCATCGCATTGTTCAGTCTGTTTATGGTGTTCTATCTCCAAGTCAATTCAGTGGCCCATTAGAAACACGATTTTGAATGTAACAAAAGTGCAGTTAAGTTACTATCAATGTAATTCATCGTAAAAGGGTTTGATTAGAAAGCATAACAAAAGCCTTCCCAGTTGAAGGCTTCTTCATTGTAGTTATGTAATGGAGAGTCCTACATAAAATTAATTTCAACTGATTTAAACCTTGGGAACTTCACATTAAAGAATTGTAACTCTTGGCTATAAGATACCGAAAAAATCAGTCGTATATAATAATATGAGCAGTATCAATGTAAAAACTAATTGGTAAACTGTAAAAATATAGGCATTTGGATTCTTTGCATATCTCTTTTCCATGACTGCTCTTACGGTTTCAGTGATAAATATAAGTACAAACAACAAAAACCATGGTTGCAAGAACAAATAGGGCTCCCGAGGGATGATTGTCACATTAATAAAACCTCCTATTACCATCATGGCAATAAAAAACAACCTAATACTCCAATCGATTTTCTTGTGTTTATCATTTACATGGTTATGAGAGAATGCTTTTCGTTTCTCAACTCCTAACCACCTTCGCATGATGGCATTAAATGAAATCATTAACACGAAATAAACGGTAAGTATGAGAAGTAAGGGAAGTAACTTTAACCAGAACGTCGAATCAAATCCATACACAAAATCTCCTCCAATATTTAATTTAGTAACATAATAATCTATTGGTCTAGACTACTCTGTTTAATTTACTAGTCATAAAATGCTATTTCTCTTTCTCCTATTTCATTCAATGGTTTTTCACTTCTTCTTTTTACTTCGCAGCAAGAGATAGTTGCTACGCCTAAAAGTACAATTGTAATTAACGATAACATAAGCCTTTCTATTTACCAAATAACGGAATTTTTAATATACCTTAACAACGCGGCTCTTCTTACGATTAGTCATGTACTTCCTCATCCAGGTACTTGTTCGACTATCGGCTTGGAGGAGATATTTAAATGAATAAAATCATAGGAGTTTTGGAAAATACCTCATAGGCAGTGTAACAACTATTTGTGGGATATTACTTCTACTAATTAGTTATGGCAAACCCTTTAATGAAACTGAAGTTTGGCTGAGGGGAACTTCCTAGAAGTAGTGATATGTCAAACTGTCGTGCGTGGGATATTTAATCAGTATTATGCCTAGAAAGTGATTTAGAAAGTGGTGGAGAGATGATAAGAATTGCTTTATTAATAGGTATCTTATTGGTTGGGGGATGTTCTTTTAATGAAATAGAATTTACTAATGATATATATCTTATTCCAGAAGGGTATGAGGGCTCTATTATAGTTTTTTACGGAATTCCGGGTGAACCAGTCTTAGAGCAACAAGGAGACTTTTCAGTTATTCCTGTAAAAGAAGAATTTTTAGAATCAATGGCATTAAGTGAGTACCCTTATTATGGTATTTCATTCACGTCTACCCCCTTAATGGATGCAAAATTTTATAAAGATAAATTCTTCTACGTCGATTCAAATGGTGGAAGGTCGACTATTCAAGAAGATTGTATTCATCAAGGTGATGTAGGCGCAATTACAAAAGATGATGGAAAGGTTGTTACCTACGTAACTTTACAAGTTACAAAGAGTGGATGTGGACAAGAGTTTTGGTTTGATGGCAAGGATATTTACTATGATCAATTAAAGGAAGTAGAAGATTACTGGTTTAATGAACTATATTGAAAAATTCCATAAATCTTTAACTATATTTGAATCGCGAAGATCATATGTTGAAAAACCGCTACCTTTACATGGCAGCCGGTTCTTTTTAAATTAAAGAGTGATTAAGTTGGTCCTTATAGATGTATCCTGAGTGCTTATAATAACTAAAGCAAGTTTTCAAATTAAAAAGATCGCTATAAAAAGTAAACCAAAACTGATTAATAGAAAAATAATTTTCGTCAACCACCATGGACCTATACTTAAGAAAAAGCTAACAATTAATATGAAAATAAGCGCGACTATTGAATCTGAGGTGTTCGCAGATGATGCATCTTCAGCAAACTTAACATGTTCTTTTTTCCCATAGTACATACTCCCAATAATCAGCGCAATACTCATTAAAATCATTATTATTTGTAGAATGATTGTCCCACCTTTTTATCTAGACGATGTAAATCTTTTTAACCCACGACTTCCACCTTTATTCCAAACGACTTTCGCCCGTTGAACCAAGTTTAAGTCTTTAATTAAGCCGCTAGTTAAATATGACATATAGAACCCATTAAAAGAAGGTTTATTTCCTACCTTGGTTGTTATGTCAACTGATGAGCAGGGTGTATATAATAGTTATCGTCAAAACGAAATTTTTTCACGCAACGTGACATATGATAATTTGTGAAGAAATGGAGGCGATTGGTTGTCCAACGAGTTTGTTGTAAGGTCCTTAGACGAAATTAGATTTTGGGCAAGAATTATGAAAGAACATGCATTATTTTTAAGTTTAGGATTTACCGTTAATGAGAAAAAACTTATTGTGGAAGCTCAGCAGTTCATTGCTAGCTTTGAAAGAATTGAAGAGCAGTTAGCAGGTTACTCGGAGCAAACCGATCCACAACAGATACAGGCTTTCAATTCACAAGTGTATCAAGAAGTTGCGTCAATTTGGGCATATAAACGAAAAGTATTAGGATTGATTCTTCGATGCAAAATCACAACCAATAATTATCCTTTATTGGTTGATCATACGAGTAGAGAGGCTGCATACTTTGCTAATAGATTAAAAGAATTAAATGAAGGTAAACTTCAGCCTTTACCAGAAGCAATAATTGAGGAAAATATATTCTTTCTTAAAATTATGGCAGACCATGCGAAATTTATCGGTCATCTTTTAGATCCAAGTGAGCGAAAATTAGTCGATCAAGCAAGGGAATTTAGCCACGACTTTGATCAGTTGATGTACCAGGCTATTGACTTGGATAGTATGAGACCCCAGTCAGAAACACCACCACTACTGCATCAATTTTTAGATCAAAATCGGGTATCTGTTGTTTCGTTAAGAGACTTTAAGAAAACAGCACGTGATTTAATTGAAGAATGCCGAATTAAGAGTAATATTCATCCGCTATTAGCTGACCATGTTTTTAGAGAAGCTGAACGATTTATTGAAATTATCGATATTTTCGAGGCAAGTCTTAAAAAGGCTAAAATACAAACACCATGACTATAGACAACGGTAAAAAGACCACCATCAAATTAATGTAAGCCGTTCAGTTTTGGGTCACTTATTCATAAATAAATGGTCAAATCGAAACTGTTTTATTATCAAAATATACAGCCAAATATAACCAAAATTAGCACCTCTGAAGAGAACCCCTTAGACTTAAAGTCAGCTCTTTTTTTATGTGAGAAACTATCTATTGACGCGGGAATTAGTGGGTTCCTAATTTTTCCAAAAAGAATAGGGGGATAATAACAATGAGACTTACGAAAGATGTAATACAAAAACTCTTAGATATAAATGAGGGATTTGCGAAAACGAAAGATTACGTCGGAATAAATTTTAAAGAAACCAATCACTACTTAATTAAGGGTGGAAAATTACTCATACGCTCTACTGGCAAGACATCATGGGCTGATAGCCGTCATGATAACAATACAATTGCGGATATAGACCAAACCAGAAAATTTTTGAGAAAAGTCATTGATGAGCTAAAAACTGAAGGAATCAAGTAGGCAAATTCCAATTTATCGTTAGTTAATTTGTAGTCTTCTTTTATTATTATATAGTACCTCATTTAACTTCAAAAACGAGTTTGTGAAACAATGTACTTAAACTATAGGGTGCTTTACTTCAACAACCAGCTGCCTTTACAAGGTGGCTTTTTCTTTTGGCCTGAATTTTAATCGTGTACCTATACTTAATGTCGTCCAGGTTACTGAACTTAGATTGTCGAACGAGTTCTTGAACATTAATGAAAGAGTCCTTCCTCAAAAAACACTGTAAATATAGGGTGTTCATTAACTCCTGGTTTTCTGAAAAAATCCTGTAGATGTTTTCCAGGAAAGATACCTGACCCCCTTGATGTGAACCAATGTTATTTAGGTTCAGTTAAATTCTTGTATGTTGGGAATAGGAACACTCTCGCTAATGAAACGTGCTTGAACCTTCCTTGAGTGCAATTAAACTCAATTATCCTAAGTTGCATATCATTCAAACAGATTTCTTTAAGCAGTTACGGATGATTGGTAAGATGTATAATATCCACTCAATATGGAAAACTTCAACTAGAGGTGACAATTATGCAAAAAAATGATTCGATTTTATTTTCACAAGGTCACATAGGAAAATTGACAACAAAGAATCGCTATATTGTCGCACCGATGACACGCATTAGTGCGGATGAAGATGGAAAAGCAAATGCACGGATGAAATCCTATTATGAGCGCTTTGCAAAAGGTGGATTTGCTGCAGTTATTACAGAAGGAATTTATTTCGATGATCAATATAGCCAGGGCTATTTCAACCAACCTGGTATCGAAAGCGATGATCATATACAAGCTTGGAAGCCTATCGTTCAAGCGGTGCAAACACAAGGATCTACCATTATTGCACAGCTCATGCATGCAGGCGGTCAGTCGCAAGGAAATCGTTTTCAAGACGAAACAATCGCACCTTCTGCAGTAGCACCTAAAGGTGAACAGCTTTCATTTTACAATGGTTCAGGTCCATTTCAAACACCTAAAGAAATGACGCAACAAGACATTACACAAGTCAAAAACGCGTTTGTCCACGCAGCAACTTCAGCCCAAAAAGCTGGATTCGATGGCGTGGAAATCCATGGAGCCAATGGATATTTACTTGACCAATTCTTAACGGATTATCTTAATAAACGGGAGGACCGTTATGGCGGTTCAATCGAAAATGGTTTAACTTTGACGACAGAAATCATTGAAGCCGTTCGTGAAAAAGTAGGCGAAGATTTTATTGTCGGCATTCGCATTTCTCAAGGGAAAGTGGCAGACTCGACTTACAAATGGCCAGGAGGAGAAAAAACAGCTCAATCTGTCTTTTCAACACTAGGTAAAACGCCACTCAGTTATATTCATGTCACAGAAAGTGATGCAACAGCTCCAGGCTTTGATGATGGCACGAAAACATTCACTCAAGTCGCAAAAGAATACAGCTTATTGCCAGTTATAGCAAACGGCGGTCTAGGTGATGCTGTAAAAGCAAGCCATCTACTTGAAAATAAATACGCTGATTTTGTGAGCATTGGAACATCAGCACTCGCAAACCCTGATTTACCAAACCGAGTATTACAGGGCGAAAAGTTAGACGACTTTAACCCAAATGAAATCTTGATGCCAATTGCTAAAATTAAAGATAGCGAGTTGACTAAAGAAGTTTTAAGTCATAAATAGACATTACAACAGACCCTAAAGCGCTCAAAACGTTAGGGTCTGTTTTTATTTTATAGATGTTGGATGTAAGGAAAAAACCTGTTATCCAGCTCAATAGAAAACGGAATTGCACGCACTTTAAAACTAGCAGAAATGGGCCGAAATTGTATCTTCGGCACATTCCTTTCTAGGCAATAATTGACCATTCACTAGTAAACCAAAATCAAAGACCTATGCACTTCATGTTTGATCCGCCGCAATATTGCCTTTACGAAAGAAGAATCTGTATGTGACAGCGTCACATACAGATTCTTTTTACTCTCTAGGTTATCCTGCAGCAGATAGGCCGTCCATAGCGAGCCGGAAACCATAGCAGATGTAGTGGCTCAACACAGCCACTTATTATCACTTGGGTTTGTGATTCTCTTTCGTTAACGAGGCACCGCGAGAGTGTTATTAAATGTCTTTCAGTTTGTTCCTTAGCATATGTGCTATCCATGCGAGCCGGAAACCAGAGTAGACACAGTGGCAAATCCTTTTACAGGTGTCGGGACTCTCACGGCACACGTTAAAGAGAGAAAGGTCTAAAACGAAGGGCTAAATAGGTGGCACGGCTAGCCGATTTGCCACTTTCCTGTTCGAGATAATCTCCGCTGCGCTCGCTTTGAGCGAGGATTTTTCGTACCTGTGTAAGCCACAAATTGGGAGACATTGGTGTCTTACACAGGTACGGTAAAGTGTGCCAAACCCTTCTTTCAAGTAATGCAGATAGATCATTTATAGTTAGCAACAAGCAGCCGCATCTTCGGCGATACTTATTATAGAGTGTGGTACCAATCTAGTCATGCAAAATCAAAGACCTACGCACGTCAAGGTTGTAGGCGAGCGACGGACGCACACCCGCCGCAAGATTGCCTCTAAAAAAGAAACATTTTGATGTGACAGCGTCACATCAAAATGTTTTTTATTCCCTAGGGTATCCTGCAGCAGATACGCCGTCCATAGCGAGCCGGAAACCTAGGCAAGCAAGCCATCAATAGGGTTCTGGCTTTAACGAGTCCGCGAGAGCAACATCCCATATTCTTTTAGGTGTTTCCTAGATCCATTTATCTCTTCTTTCTTTCCCCAGAACATTGCACGCATGTAATACAAATCCCCCTAGCTATCCCAAAACTTTCCCAAATGATATGATAAAGGAAAAATGACATTCAAAGGAGCACAACATAATGCCCTCGTTTGAACAATACTTTCTCATGAACACAGACCATGTAAAAGACTACGTCAAAGCCAACATACATACCTTTAAAAATGCACAAAACATAACATGTTTAGAAATCGGCGATGGCAACCTTAACTATGTCTACCGTGTCCTCAACAATGACACCAACGACTCAGTCATAGTCAAACAAGCGGGAACCACTGCGCGCATTTCAGACGAATTCATTCTCTCCACAACCCGCAACAAAATCGAAACCGAAGCACTAAAACTTCAACACACACTAGCACCAGGACTCGTCCCTGAAATCTACCTACTCGATGAAACAATGAGCTGCTGCGTCATGGAAGACTTATCTCACTTAACCATTATGCGTACGGCGCTGACAAACTTTGAAACATTCCCGAAGTTTGCCGAACACATCACCGACTTCATGGTCAACACACTACTGCGCACAAGCGACGTCGTATTAAACCATAAAGACAAGAAAGAACTAGTCCGCACATTTATCAACCCAGAACTTTGTGAAATCTCGGAAGACCTCGTGTTCACTGAGCCATTTCATAATCAGTTTAACCGCAACGAAGTGACGCCAGGCAATGAGCATTTTGTCCAAACACATCTTTACTCAAACAAAGAACTACACCTAGAAGTCGCAAAACTGAAATTCCATTTCATGAACAACAGCCAGTCACTCCTTCATGGCGACCTACACACAGGATCTATTTTCATTGACCAAAACGACACGGAAATGATTGATCCTGAATTCGCATTCTTCGGTCCAATGGGATACGATATCGGAAACATCATGGCCAACCTCATTTTCGCATGGGCAAGAGGGGACGCTTATCAACAGAAAGAATTCACCGAATGGGTCGAAAATACATTATTCGACGTCTTGGACTTGTTCGACACCAAATTCAACAAAGCATGGGACGAACACGCAACTGAAGTTGTCGCCAAAAATTCAGATTTCAAACAACACTACTTGCAAAACATTCTTAAAGACACAGCGGGCATGGCGGGCCTCGAACTCGCACGCCGCATCGTCGGACTAGCAAAAGTAAAAGACATTACTACTATAGAACCAATTGAAAATCGCCTAAAAGCAGAACGTCTCTGCCTACGCGTCGCACAAACACTGATTCTTAATCCACATGATTTTAGTCATGGCGGAGATTACGTAACGGCACTCCAAAACGCACTACAGGAGGAAAAAAATGACTGAAGCACTCAATCCGATCCAGTGGAAAAACAATGCACTCGTGCTACTTGACCAAACCAAATTACCAAATGACATTGTCTATGAAGAATTCACCACCGTCGAAAGCGTCTGGGATGCTATCGTCACCATGAAAGTCCGCGGTGCCCCAGCTATCGGCGTCGCAGCTGCATATGCCGTGTACCTAGGTGTTCGCCATCTTAAACCAGACCTAGACCAAACCGTTTTGGGCAAAGTAGTGCAGAAACATGTCGCGTATTTAGCTACATCTAGACCGACCGCTGTGAACTTATTTTGGGCACTCGAACGCATGACAGCAGTTAAAATCACGGACGCTAGTTATAAGGAAGCACTATTAGCAGAAGCACAAGCCATTCATAAAGAAGATGAAGAAATCAATCGCACGATTGGCGAGAATTTATTAACATTACTGACTGACGGCATAGGGATTTTAACACATTGTAACGCTGGCGCTCTCGCGACATCGAAATATGGAACCGCCACTGCCCCCATGTATTTAGCTAAAGAAAAAGGCTGGAATTTTAAAGTATATGCAGACGAAACACGTCCGCGTTTACAAGGTTCAACATTAACTGCACTTGAATTAAGCAGAGCAGGCATCGATGTCACAGTCATTACGGACAGCATGGCAGCAATGGTCATGTCGCAAGGCAAAGTCCAAGCCGTCATTGTCGGTTGTGACCGCGTCGCAGCAAATGGAGATACAGCTAATAAAATCGGCACACTCGGCGTATCCATTTTAGCTAAACATTACGGCATTCCATTCTACGTAGCAGCACCAACACCAACGATCGACCTAAACACGCCAAACGGAGCGGGCATTCCAATAGAAGAAAGACATAAATCCGAAGTCATCGAAGGATTTGGTAAACTAACAGCACCAGCCGACGTAAAGGTCTATAACCCAGCCTTCGACGTCACACCCGCCCAACATATAACGGCAATCATTACCGAAAAGGGTATTGTGCGAGCACCTTATGGAGAAAACCTAGAGAAATTATTCTTTTAAAGCCTTCCGCGAGAGTATGGTCTGCTCTTTCTTTAAAGAGTGGAAAGCCAACAGAAAATGTGGCAGGTGATTTGCCTGCCACCCATTAAGCACTTGGGTTTAGAATTTACTTGCTTTAACTAATACCGATAAAGGAACTACTACATATAAGGAGGACACACTGATGTTCATGAAAGAGCGCAATGTACTTGTTGATTATTGTAAGTTACTTAAGACGAGGGGCCTTACAAAAGGGACTGGAGGCAATATTTCCATCTTTAATCGAGAATCTGGCTATATGATCATTAGTCCGAGTGGCGTTGACTACGATATCATGACGACTGAAGATATAGTTGTGTGCGACTTAGATGGGAATATTATTGAAGGTGAAAGAAAGCCTTCGAGTGAATTTCACATGCATGCGATTTTCTATCAGAAACGTACAGATATAAATGCTGTTGTCCACACACATTCTCTTAACGCTAGCGTACTTGCTTCACTTCGATGGAGTTTACCTGCAGTGTCGTATTTAGTTGCCTTTGCGGGGAAAAATGTACGCTGTGCTAAATATGCTAGTTTCGGAACACCTGAGCTAGCAACCCATGCTTTCGATGCAATGCAAGATCGTCAAGCAGTTCTACTAGCTAATCACGGACTACTCGCAGGAGCGGGCAATCTGGCGACAGCATTTGATATCGCAGAAGAAATCGAATTCTGCTGCGAAGTATACTTAAAAGCTAAAACAGTCGGCGAGCCAGCCATCCTAGATGATAAAGAAATGGCTCATCTGGCAGAACAATTTAAAACATACGGTCAAAAATAATCGAAACTCACATGCGAGAGGACCAACATTTAAAGAGTAAGTGTTACTGAATCACATAGGGTTTCCGGCTCGCTATGGACGGCAATGCCACTGCAGAATAACCTAGGAAATAAAGAGAGCGAGCGATGTGACGTTGTCACATCGCTCGTTTTCTTTCGGACAGGCAATCTTGCGGCGGATGTCCGTCCGTCGCTCGCCTACAACCTAAACGAGCACAGAACTTTAAATTTGGTTTTGGTTTACTAGTGAATGGACACTTACTGCCTAGATAAGAAGCGGCCGAAGATGAAATTTCGGCCGCTCGTTACTAACTTTAAAAGGTCTCCCTGCGTTATTTGAAAGAAGTCTTTTTAATACTCTACCGTAGCTGTGTAATAAACCAATGCCGCTCAATTTGTGGCTTACACTATAAGGGAAATTACTATAAGCCATTCCATTTTACAGACGTGGGTAGAAGGGTTTTCCGGAGCGTAGCGAAAACAAAACCATTTAATGTCCTCTTCAAAACAGAGTGTAAAAGCCTATAGAGGAGCCACTTCGCTGTCGCTTCTTGGTTTTTTTCTGTTAGTGAAAGAGTCTTACAAAAAGTCTTCCTTTATTAGTAGCTGTTTCAGCAAGTTAGCTAGTTTATGAGACGTGTTTGGCCGATAAATCTCCAGAATGGCCGATAAAATTCTCAAGTTGGCCGATAAATCTCAAAGTTGGTCGATAAACACCCAAACTTGGCCGATAAATAATTTATAAAGGAAGCAGTCGTTTAAAACGTGTCTCATGAAACAAGTTAACTAGCTAATGAAACGAATTTCGATAAAACTTGAGCCATATGGTTGTCTTTGGCCAATATTTTTTTGATCGAGCTACGCGAGATTATCACCATGCGCAAACTAAATGGTTTATTTTTCACTACGCTCCTGTTTAAATTCACGTGATGATAGGCCTTCCCTAAGTATCTTAAAGCATACGAAAACCTTGCTACTATCTAGGTCTATAGAAAATGGTATTGCACCCACTTTAAAACTAGCAGAAATGGGCCGAAATTGTATCTTCGGACCATGCCTTTCTAGGCAGTAAGTGACCATTCACTAGTTAACCCAAAATCAAAGACCTATGCACGTTGAGGTTGAAGGAGAGCGAAGGACGCACACCCGCCGCAAGATTGCCTCTAAAAAAGAAGAATCTTTATGTGACAACGTCACATAAAGATTCTTTTTACTCCCTAGGTTATCCTGCAGCAGCCGTACCGTCCACAGCGAGCCGGAAACCAGAGTCGACACAGTCGTTCAATAACTTCACTTAGGTTTATGGTTCTCTTTCGTTAACGAGCGACGCGAGAGTATTATTAAATGTTTTTCAGTTTGTTCCTTGGTTCTCTTTCTTTAACCATCCACGCGAGAGCATAACTAAATGCTTAAATTAACATAAAAGTCAGACTTCTTACCTAACTTTACATATTACATACAATATTTACAAAATATTATGGAAAACGATTCCAATAGTTTGATATAATTTGAACGTATAACAAAACACACACTGAGGAGTGGAAATGGATGTCGAAAGAAGGTATTTTGAAACATGCTTTAGGTAAGATGCTACTCGCAATCTTACTAGTAATTTCAATGGTAGCACCTTTTATTACAGCACCAAGTGTACAAGCAGCTGAACCAATAACCGTAGCTGAAGCCATTGCCAATAACACTGGCGCAGCAACAGTAAAAGGATTTATAGTCGGAACAGCAAGCAGTGGCTCGAGTTATGACCAAGACCCACCATTTACCTCTAATACAAATGTTGGACTAGCAGACAGTCCGGATGAAACAAACGCAGCTAAAATCCTGCCAGTTCAATTACCCAACACTGCTGTTCGTGCAGCAATCAATTTAAAAGATAACCCAGATAACTTTAAAGCTGAAGTAACCATCTCTGGAAATCTAGAAGCATATTTCTCGGTTCCAGGTTTAAAAAGTGCAAATGCATACACCATCATTTCTGAAGGCGAACCAGCACCTGAAGCTGAAGTAATGGCTGACATCGCTGCAGCTCGTGCAGTCACGGATGAGACAAAATTAATCAAAGTAACGGGAACTGTAACAACAGGTACTGGATTCTGGGGCGGTAAAGCGTTCTATATCCAAGACGACTCAGCTGGTATTTATGCTTACACAACAGCAGCTGACGTTCAACCTGGTGACATTGTTGAGCTTGAAGGAAAAGTAAGCCCATACAGTGGCGAACTTCAAATTCAACCATCAAAAATTACCGTTAAATCTTCAGCAAACCCACTACCAGCAGCACAAGATATCACTCCAGCTGGTGTGAAAGAAGATACACAAAGTGAACGTATTCTATTAAACAATGTCACGATTGCTGACTTAACAAAAGTAAATGACTTCGGTACATTCGAATTCACTGCTACACATGAAAACGGTGAATCAGTTGTCATTCGTAACGATAACCGTAACGGCTTGGCTTATGATGACTTCATCAAACGCTACAAAAATGGCGATCTTGTAAACGTTTCTGGGATCGCATCCAAATTCAATACAAGTTACCAAGTGAAAACACTAGGTCTTGAAAGCTTTGACTTAGTTAATAAACCTGCTGTTTATACAGATATTTTCCCTGGAACAGTATCTGAAGGAACAGAAATTTCATTAATTACACCCATCGAAGGCGCGACGATCTACTATACGGTAGACGGATCAACGCCAACATCAGCAAGCACACAATATACAGCACCTATTACCTTAACAAAAGACACAACTATCAAAGCCATCGCTGTAAGTGACACGACTTCTGAAGTCTTCTCATTTACGTATAAGGTCTTGAAAGTGGACAACCTAGTCATTCGTGATATTCAAGGTAATGGACATTATTCAGATTACGAAGGTGCTACTGTAAAAGATATTACGGGTGTTGTTACTCACCTGTATAACACTGCAAACTTTGTCATCCAAGATATCAACCCAGATGACGACAACACAACGTCTGAAGCACTAATCGTAAACAAATCTTCAAACGGACTAAAAGTAGGTGACGTAGTAACCGTTGAAGGAACAGTTGAAGAATGGTATTACGAAGGCTATTCAGACAAGCAATCAAATGATCTACCAGTTACACGTATTCGTGCAACTTCAACAGTAGCTTCAGGAACAGCAACACTTCCTGAGCCATTAGTAATCGGCGTGGACATTTTCCCACCAACAGAAATTATCGACAACGATCAATTGACATCTTTTGATCCTGAAGAAGATGGCATTGATTTCTGGGAATCAGTTGAATTAATGCGCTTATCAGTTCCAAATGCAAAAGTGGTCGGTCCACAAAAATATGGAGAAGTCGTGGTAGTAGCAGAAAACTCTACGAACAATGATTTTAATGTTTTAGGTGGTATCAACATCTCAGCAACTGATTACAACCCAGAACGGATTATTGTAGACTTTGATAATGAAGCGTACGATGCAAAATCTGGTGACTATTACACTGGAAATATTATGGGTGTTATGGGCTTCGGCTTTGGTAATTACAAACTGTGGGCACAAGAATCAGATTTACCTGACATCACACGTGTTGAAAAACCAAATCTAGTAACTGATATTGAACCAACTGAAGACAAACTGAACGTAGCAGCATATAACGTTGAAAACTTCTCGAATAATAGCACACAAACACCGGATGAAAAAGTAGAGAAAATTGCACGCTCATTCGTTGACAACATGAAATCACCTGATATTATCACGCTTGTAGAAGTCCAAGATAATGATGGTGCAACAGCTTCAAACAATCCTGATGCGACTGAAAGCTATGAACGTCTAATAGCAGCAATTGTGGCAGCAGGAGGACCAGCATACGAATGGACAGACATCGCGCCAGAATACAATAAAGACGGTGGACAACCAGGCGGGAATATCCGCGTAGGGTACCTATACAATCCTGAACGTGTAACATTATCTGAAGGAACAAAAGGCGGTTCAACGGAAGCAGTAACTTGGGTAGATGGAGAACTATCTAAAAACCCTGGTAGAATCCTAGACTTGCCTCAGGCAAACACACGTAAACCATTAGCAGCTCAATTTGAGTTCCAAGGTGAAAAAGTAGTCGTTATCGGCACTCACTTAAACTCTAAAGGTGGAGACCAACCGTTATTCGGGAAAAATCAACCTCCATTCTTAGGTTCAGAAGCGGAACGTATCGAACTTGCGACCATGATTAATGACTTTATTAAAAAAGGACAAGAGCAAGATCCAAACCTAAAAGTAATCTTGGCTGGTGATATGAATGATTTCGAATTCACACCAACACTTGCGGCACTTAAAGGTGGAATCTTGACGAATATGATTGAAAAAGTACCAGCTGGAGAACGTTTCACTTACTATTATCAAGGAAATAATCAAGTACTTGATCACATCCTAGTATCTAATAATTTGGCTGAAAGAACACAAGTCGACATCATCCATGTCAATGCTAACTACATGGAAATTCACGGTCGTGCATCTGACCATGAGCCAGTGTTAATTCAAGTGGACTTAAAAGATCCAGTCGTTGCTCCAGATGTTAAAACATTGTCAGTTAATAAGACAACTGTTGCATTAGAAGTAGATGCAACAGAGCAATTAGTAGTAACAGAAACAACAACAAAAGCTGACGACACATCTAAAGATGAAGACGTTACAGCAACTGCATCATATAGCGGCTTCGACACAGAAGTGATTTCTGTAAATGCTGGTTTGATTACAGCAAAAGCAGCAGGAACGACTAGCATCACAGTGACGGTTGGCGACAACACGGAAACTGTAAGTGTTACGGTAGAAAAAGGCGCGAAAACAGTCGAACGTATTTCAGGAACCGATCGCATTAAAACAGCAATCGCTATTTCTAAAAAAGGATGGGATACGGCTAATACCGTTATTCTAGCGCAAGGGTACGATTTCCCAGATGCGCTTGCTGCATCTCCACTTGCTTACCAATTAGATGCACCGATTCTTTTAACAAAACAGAAAGCATTGAGCGCTGAAACGATTGCAGAACTGAAGCGTTTAAATACGAAGAAGGTCATCATCGTTGGTGGAGAAATCGCGATATCTCAAGAGGTTGTCAATACTCTTTATTCACATGGTATTTTTGTAGAGAGAATAGCTGGCAAGAATCGCTTCGAGACAGCCGTGAAAATCGCTAAACGAATGGGTGGCAATCCAACTAAAGCCATCGTCACAGATGGATTTAGTTTTCCGGATGCACTGACGATTTCGTCATATGCTGCACAAAATGGCTATCCAATTTTGTTAACGAAAACGAATAATTTACCTAGTGAAACGAAAAATGCATTACAGTCGATTCCAAATACGATTGTAATGGGTGGGACTTTGGCAGTTTCAGCTTCTGTATTTGACCAATTAAATAATCCTGTTCGAATTGCAGGTAAAAGTAGATATGAGACGGCGGTAGCTGTAGTTGAGGTGTTGGATCTACCTACGGATAAGGTATATGTGGCAACTGGCGAAGCTTTTGCGGATGCTATGACAGGTTCGGTATTAGCGGCTAAGAATATGGCGCCTATTATTTTAGTACGACATAATGGGATACCGCAGCCAACTGCAGATTTGATCGAAAAATATGATATTCGTAATTTCACGCTTTTGGGCGGGGAGTTAGCAATAGGCAAAGACTTGTTTGAATAAATTTCTAGATTGGTAGTGAGATAGAGTCATCCGCTAACACTGCAGCGAGCTAGGTTTCCGGCTCGCTATGGACGGCAAATACCGCTGCACAATAACCTATTGAGTAAAAAGGAGCTGTCCTAAAAGTCATAAAATATGACAAAGGGCAGTTTCCTTTTTTTTATAGTAGTGGTAGATTTCCGTTTCAGACGGACGCATTCCGCGGGCATGGCCTCAGCCC
>NZ_AMGD01000073.1:0-46342 GCF_000297555.1 Paenisporosarcina sp. TG-14 | reverse complement strand
CCATGCTGGGCACACTAACAAAAAAAAGTGGTTTTAACCACTTTTACGGGAACAGATATTCCATTCTACTAATTTTTCGGTTTCCTTTAATGCTTTGCCTACTCGGTACCCTTTATCGATAACAGTTTGCGTTTGAGTCGATCTTTCTTGAATAAAACGCGCTTCTAAAATATGCTCGACCAATGACAATTGTTCAATTAATAGTTCAATTCTTCTCATCGTGCATCCCTCCAGTTGCTATCAAATTCTGCATTTAATGAAGAATACCTCTCTCCATGACAAAACTAGAAGTATTATGCTAATACCTTTGATAATTCGACACACAAACTTGAAACCTTCAAGATAGAATCTCGTCTAGTAGTATGTGGTTATGATACACTGATACCCGAGGTGACGAGCTTGGAAATTAACTACCCGAACGGTAAAATTTACACTCCTAAAAAAAATAATAGTGAAATTCGCTCAAAAAAGGATTATTCCTATAGTAATAGGGGAAAAACGTTAGAGGATGAGATTAATGAAACGAATGACTACTACATGCAAAAGGGTACAGCCGTCATCCACAAGAAACCAGTACCGATTCAAGTAGTCAAAGTAGAATATCCATCCAGAAGTGCCGCTGTCATAAAGGAAGCTTATTACCGTATTGCTTCGACGACAGATTTCAATGGGGTCTGGAAAGGGCTACATGTGGATTTTGAAGCGAAAGAAACAAAAAATAAAACCTCGTTTCCTTTAAAAAATATCCACGCTCACCAAATTGACCACATGCGACTAGTCACAGAACAAAAAGGAATTACCTTTTTAATTGTTCGGTTTTCATTGATTAACCGCTATTTCATTCTACCATTTCAACCCTTGCAAGATGCTTGGAATGTAATGTGTAATGGTGGTAAAAAATCAATACCGTTCGATTTTTTTGAACAACACGCCTTTGAAGTAGTCCCAGGAGCATACCCTCCGATAGACTATTTACAAGGAGTAACAAAGATGCTTTCAGAGTAATCTGTAAAGCCACGAAAGTGAGGCGTCGATCGTGAGCGAAAATATTAACTCTCGTGGACAACGAAGAAAAGAATTAGAGAAACAGAAGAAAACCAAAAAGATATCTAAAACAGGTTGGATTCGACGCATTGTAGTTGCCATTTTTATCATCGGATTAGCCGGTTTATTATTCGGTGGAGGACTTTTTGCATTTTACGCTAGCTCTGCCCCAAAATTAGATGAAGAATCGTTGAAAGATCCAATTACATCCGTAATTTTAGATAAAAATGATGATGTATTCGCTACAATTGGATCATCAGAAAAACGTGATTATGTCAATTATAAGGATATACCGAAAGGTATGGAAGATGCGATTTTAGCAACTGAAGATGTGCGTTTCTATAAACATAATGGAATAGACTTTTATCGTTTAGGTGGAGCAGTTCTTGCAAACATTACAAGTGGTTTTGGTTCACAAGGTGCAAGTACAATAACACAGCAAGTGATTAAAAATTCATTTCTTCAAAATGAAAAAACGCTAAAACGTAAAGCACAAGAAGCCTATCTTTCCTACCAACTAGAAAAGAAATACGAAAAAGAAGAAATTTTTGAAATGTACTTTAACAAAGTATTAATGTCAGGTAATATATACGGATTTGGTACGGCTTCAAATAGCTTTTTCGGTAGAGATATTAAAGATTTGAAGTTACATGAGATGGCATTGTTAGCTGGTATGCCACAAAGTCCAAACAACTATCACCCTTTTGATGACCCAGAGGCTGCAGAAAAACGCCGTAATATTGTGTTACGACTTATGGAACAACATGGAAAAATAACGAAAGCAGAAATGGAAGAACAACAAGCGATTCCTATTGCAGAAGGATTGTTGCCTGAAGAAAAACGTCAAATTTCTAAAGAAAATAAATACGACGCTTATATAGATATTGTAAAAAAAGAATTAGCTGCAAAAGGTGAAGATGATTCACTAAATTATGGAATAAAAATTTACACCACCCTTGATCCACAAGCTCAAGTTTCGGTTGAAGAAGCATTAGCTAGTGCAAACTTCCCTACTGAAAGCATGCAAGCTGGTATGACCGTACTCGATACCAAAACAGGTGCAATCGTCGCAGTTGGTGGCGGTAGAAATTATGAAAATGGAACAAATTATGCGAGACAAACCGATCGTTCAATAGGCTCCACTGTTAAGCCTATTCTTGATTATGGTCCTGCAATCGAATATTTAGACTGGTCAACCGGACATACAATTGTAGATGAAAAGATGACTTACACAGGAACAGATCAACAAATTCGCAATTTTGACGGGGAATATTTAGGTTCTATGACGATAAGAGAAGCATTATTTCGTTCTAGAAATATTCCAGCTGTAAAAGTATTTAAAGAAGTAGATGCAGGAAAGCGAAATGAGTTTGCAAATAAGTTAGGTTTTACAGGAGATTCTCTTGATTTTGAAGCTGCAGCAATCGGGGGAACGTATAATAAAATTAATACAATGAAATTAGCTGCCTCATATGCAGCATTCGGTAATGCAGGGATTTATTCAGAACCTTACACTATTAGAGAAATTGTCTTCCGTGATGGAGAAACGAAAAAAACCTATAAACCAAAATCTACACCTGCCATGAAGGATTCAACTGCTTTTATGGTAACTGATATGTTGCGTGATGTAGTAAGTGAGCGAAGTGGTTCAACCGGTAAAGCAGCAAACATTTCGGGACTTGATGTGGCTGGTAAAACGGGTACAACTAATTATGATGCAGATGAATTTAATAAGTACAATTTAAAAGATGGATCAGCACCTGATGTTTGGTTTGCTGGTTACACATCAAACTATTCAATCGCAGTTTGGACAGGATATCATACACGAAAAGACGCAATTGATACAACTAATCAAAATGAGCGTACATTTGCTCAAAGATTATTTAAAAACGTTATGACAAGTGTATCCGATGGCAAAAACACAGCAAGTTTCAAACGTCCAAATTCAGTTATTGAAGCAACCGTTGAAGTAGGCACTTCCCCTCTTCGACTTGCAAGTGAATTTACACCTGCAAGCTTAAAGCGCACGGAATTATTCGTTCGCGGGTCAGAGCCAACACAAGTATCTTATGAATACGAAAAAGTTGAAGTCGATGCTCCAACTAAACTAAAAGCAGACTATAGTGAAGGCGATCAAACTGCTACCTTATCTTGGGACCATAAAGCACCTTCTAAACGTGGCAAAAAGAGTAATCTTGATGTAGCATTTGAAGTTTCCTATGCGATTGATGGAGGTACCCCTACCGTTCTTCAGAGTACAAGCCAAAAAGGTTTAATTGTTACAGGGATTGCACCAGGAAGTACGTATACATTTACTGTTGTAGCAATAGCAGATAATATCAGAAGTTCACCAGCAAGCACCACTTTAGAAATTGATGCTGTTGAAGTACCTGAACCGGTTGAAGAAGAAATTCCCGAAGAAGATAAAGACGTGGAAAAAGACAAAGAAAAAGATAAAGATAAAGATAAAGATAAAGATAAAGAAGCACCACCTGAAGAGGAACCTGCACCACCTGCAGAAGAACCAACACCTCCTGAAGAAGAACCAACACCACCAGTAGAAGAGCCAACGCCACCTATAGAAGAACCAACACCACCTGAAGATGGCGATGATGATTCTGCTGATGAAGCAACAGCAGCTTTATCTAACAGACAAAATAACTGACGTTACATCCTTAACTCCATAACGAAAAAAAGAAGCAGATCTGTGAAAAGATCTGCTTCTTTTTTATTTAAATTTATTTAAATAAAGCTATTTTATCATTTCTTTAACTGGCTAATCTAGTTGCTAATGTGGAATTCTGCTTGAACTATTGAAGTGCAAGAACAATTGAATTAATTGGATACCAACACTTTATTCATACGTTTTTTACCTTCTCTACATATTGATAAAAGTGGACACACTGAGCATTGTGGATTTTGTGCTTTACAATGATAACGACCGAAGAATATAAGTTGATGATGTGTTCGCGTCCACTTGTCCTTTGGCGTCTTCTTCATAATTGTTTCTTCTACTTGGAGAACTGAATCTTTCCATCTGCAAAGTCCCAATCGTTTAGACACACGTTCTACATGCGTATCAACTGCTAATGCCGGGATATTAAACGCAACTGACACGACTACATTAGCTGTTTTCCGCCCTACTCCAGGAAGTGTTGTTAACAAATCTCGATTTTCTGGAATTGCTCCGTCAAATTGTTCTATTACCATTCGACTTAAGGCTTGAATGTTTTTGGCTTTGTTACGAAATAATCCAATTGATCGAATATCGTTTTGAAGCTCTTCTATAGGAACGTTCAAATAGTCTTGTGGTGTTTGATACTTTGCAAATAAACTTGGTGTCACTCTATTAACTAGCACATCTGTACATTGTGCGGATAGTAATGTAGCGATTGTCAGCTCAAATGGATTACTGTGAACGAGCTCACAATGAGCATCAGGGAACATTCTGTCCATTTCTGATAAACAGTACTCCCATTGAACTTTTGTTATCATATACTCACTTCCTTACTCTCGCTCTTCTAACCAATTATAAAAAGGAATTTTATTTGTTTTTTGTGGTTGCGTCGGTGCTGTTCTTTCCGGTACTGTTCGGAATTGACTTGCTTGTTTTTCGACGTCTTTCATGGTTTTGACGTTTTTCTTTTTCCATTCAAACAAGATACGATCAATATAACGTAAACTCATTTTTTGACCAAGAACCGCTTCTTTTAATGCTGCACGAATAAGCTCAGGTGATTGCTGATCTTGATCCATCCACATAGTTATGGTTTCACTTTCCATTGGTGAAAGAAAACGACCAAATTCTTGCTCGAACAAGCGGAAAATCTCGCCTTCCTGTTCTTTTTGAGTTAGTTCTTTTTTAGAGGTTTTTTCGCTCAGAATATGGTCAATTAAACGATTCCATAATGCATGAAATGAAAAAGCCTCAAAGAGAATACCGTTTTCGTCGTATCTTTGCTGAATCGATAAATAGCCTTTTTGAAATAGTCTTTGCATATGTTGACTGACTTGATCATGCGAAAAATGAGAACGATCCACTAAATCATCCGGCGTTGGAAAATGGTTTCCCTTTTCAATAAAAGCTAACATATGAAGAATGAGCAAAGCTTCGTCATCTTGTATATCACATTTTTTATAATGTTGAAAAAAGAGCTGGGAAATGGTTACATTTCCCTGCTCTGTCCACATACGGAGCCGATCTGGTTGTTGTTGTTGCATAACCGAAATCCTCCTTTGTTTTTATTATGGGTATAAACGGTTTAACAGACGTGGGAATGGAATTGCTTCACGAACGTGCTCTGCACCACTAATCCATGCTACAGTTCGTTCTAGCCCTAGACCAAATCCTGAATGCGGTACTGAACCTTGTTTACGAAGTTCTAAATACCATGCATATGCTTTTTGATCAAGACCATGTTCATCTAAACGTTGTTTTAATAATTCGTAATCGTGAACACGTTCAGATCCACCAATAATTTCACCGTATCCTTCTGGTGCGATTAAATCCGCACATAATACAACATCGTCACGATCCGGGTGAGGTTGCATGTAAAATGGTTTAATACCAATTGGATAATGCGTAATAAATACCGGTTTCTTATAATGTTCCGCGATTGCAGTTTCATGCGGTGAACCGAAATCTTCTCCCCACTTAATGTCATCAAATCCATTTTCATTTAAGAATATGATGGCATCATCATATGAAATTCGTGGGAACGGAGCTTGAATATGTTCAAGTTTCGTTACATCACGTTCCAAACGCTCTAATTCTAATTTACAGTTTTTTAAAACTGATTGAATGACATAAGATACAAATTGTTCTTGTACTTCTAAGTTTTCTTCAAACTCAACAAACGCCATCTCTGGTTCAATCATCCAGAATTCGATTAGGTGACGACGTGTTTTAGATTTTTCTGCACGGAAAGTAGGGCCAAAAGAAAATACTTTTCCTAGTGCCATTGCAGCGGCTTCCATATAAAGCTGACCTGATTGTGATAGGTATGCGTCTTCATCAAAATATTTAGTTTTGAATAATTCAGATGTCCCTTCAGGAGCAGATCCAGTCAAAATTGGTGGATCTACTTTTGAAAAGCCATTATCATTGAAAAATTCATACGTTGCACGAATTACTTCATTTCTTATTTTCATGATGGCATGTTGTTTGCGTGAACGTAACCATAGATGGCGATTGTCCATTAAAAATTCAGTTCCATGCTCTTTAGGAGTGATAGGATAGTCTACCGCTTCGTGAATGACTTCGATTTCTTTTACTTGAAGTTCAAAACCAAACGAAGAACGCTCGTCTTTCTTCACTTCCCCGATTATATACATAGAAGTTTCTTGTGATAATGATTTTGCAGTGGCAAATAATTCTTCAGATACTTCTGCCTTTACAACGACTCCTTGAACAAATCCAGAGCCATCGCGAAGCTGTAAAAACGCGATTTTTCCACTTGAGCGTTTATTCGCTAACCAAGCGCCTAATTTTATTGTTTCACCTAAATGATTATGCAAATCTTGAATCATAATTTTTTTCATAAGTTCCTCCAGAAATTATAGCAAATCTTCTTGCCATTTTGATCGTACAAATGAATCTATACGTGCAACAGCCGCTTCAAGTAAATCAAGCGAAGTTGCATATGATAAACGAATAGTTGATGGAGCTCCAAAACCAGATCCAGGAATTACCGCAACATTAGCTTCAGTTAGTATGGCTTCCACAAATGCATCTACAGAGTCGTAACCTGTCATTCGTGCTGCTTCAGAAACATCTGGTAATAAATAAAAAGCACCTTGAGGTTTTAATACTTTAAAACCTGGAATAGCAGTGACTTTCGGGAAAATAATTTCTAAGCGCGATTCAAATGCTGCTCGCATTTCTTCAACCGCATCTTGTGTGCCATTATACGCTTCGATTGCAGCATATTGAGATGTTGTCACAGGATTTGAAGTAGAGTGACTTGCTAAATCCGTCATTGCTTTAATGATTTGTTTGTTACCAGCAGCGTAACCAATACGCCAGCCAGTCATTGAATGGGATTTTGAAACTCCATTAATGATTATTGTACGCTCTTTTGCATCATCTGAAACTTGTGCAATCGATACGTGCTGTGCATCTCCATAAATTAATTTTTCATAAATCTCATCTGAAATAATCCAAATGTTTGCTTCTTTACAGACAAGTGCAATCTCTTGTAACTCAGCTTCCGAATAAATCATACCGGAAGGATTGCTAGGGGAATTTAAGATTATCGCGCGTGTTTTATCAGTAATAGCACTTTTAATCTGTTGCGCCGTAATTTTATATTGTTGTTTTGCAGTTCCTTCTATGTATACGGGAACTCCACCTGCAAGTTTGACTTGTTCAGGATAACTCACCCAATAAGGAATTGGAATGATGACTTCTTCTAATTCATTCAAAAAGACTTGGAAAAATGTATAAAGTACGTGTTTTGCTCCGATTCCAACTAAAATTTCAGAAGGTTCATAACTTAACTCTTGATCACGCTGCAGCTTGTCTATAACGGCCTTTTTCAAAGCAGGTAAGCCACCAGCAGGGGTATATTTGGTCTTGCCCTCATTCATGGACTTAAGAGCTGCGTCTAAAATGTTTTGTGGCGTATTATAATCGGGTTCTCCAGCTCCAAGACCAATCACGTCAATACCTTGTTCTTTTAGATCTTTCGCTTTTGCTGTAATAGCAAGTGTCGTTGATGGCGTCAATGTGTGAACACGGTTAGCTAATTGCGGTTTCAAAATCGATCGTCCCCTTTTACAAATTTAAAATACGTTTCCACCATTTTCCGTCTTCGAAAAGTAAGTACACGTAATTTAACTTGTCATTTTGATTCAAAAAAGTAATTTCCCAAACCGCAGTGTCTTGCTCCCAACCAAGTTTAGTATGTAGCACTTCCTTCACTTCAAACTCATCTTGTACCACTGTTAAGGCTTGTTGTTTTGAAATCCCATTTTTTAGTATTACTTCTTCAATAACTAAATTTTCGCGATTAGTTGGGATAAAAACAGCTTTTTCTTCCCCATTTCCATCTTTTCCACGAACAGTAATATATATGGTTGATCCACTGTACACCATTGAATCCGACACTTCTTTTAAATTTCCCTCACTAACTGCTAGTTGTTCAGCTTTTTCTTTGACGTCTGCAAAAGGTTGTCCTGCTTTCCAAATGACAAACAAGCTAATACACAGACTTAGTGAAATAATAAAAACACTTATAAATATAACCCAACTTTTCATGTTTGCACCTTACGTTTTATAAATTGTGAAAACGGCTTTCTCTTGATTGTCTTTCTCTAGTGCAAGTCCAAACATTAAATCTCTATGTTTTAAAGTGCGATTTAGGGCGTCTACAATTTTATACAAGTCTGATTGATAGTCAACCGTAACCGTTGAAATTATTTCAATTTTGCTTTCGATTCTAAACCCCTTCTCTCTTTACTCATACTTTCTCATTATACCAATGTTCTAGGTCTAAGACCATATCTTCTAATGATACTTTCTTTACCTGAATATCAGGTAAAGCTCTAATAAATTCTTTTCCGTACGACTTTGATTGGATACGACGATCGAGCACAATAAAAACACCTCGATCTGAAGATGAGCGAATTAATCGTCCAAAACCTTGTCGGAATCTAAGAATTGCTTCAGGCAATGCTAGTGATGAAAAAGAATTAATTCCTTGCTTTGTTAAACGCTGTGCTTGTGTTTTAAAGACAGGTTCATCTGGAGATGAAAATGGCAATCGCACCATGATAACTGCAGACAACGCATCTCCTGGTACATCGACACCCTCCCAAAAACTATTGGTACCAAATAGCACCGATTTACGAAAGCGTTGGAATGATTTTAACAACTTCATCCGACTACCTGAAGTCATGCCTTGTGCAAATAACATATACCCTTCAAGTAATGTTGTATCTTGAATTAGGTCAACTGTTTTTCTTAACATATCTTGAGATGTAAACAACACAAAACATCGGCCTTCCGTTACAAGGACAGTTTGAATGACTGCATCTGCAACGGCGTCTATAAAGTCAGATTGTGATACATTTTGAATATCAGGCATGTCATCCACAATAAATAAGTTTGCACCTTGGTAAAAATCTCTTGAAGCATTATAGGTTTTGATTTGCACACTTTCAGGAAGTCCTAATTTATTTACAATAAATCGACTATTTCCTGGCACTGATAATGTACCTGAGGTCCAAACTATAGCAGCATCCCCTCGCCACTCATTAAATACTTCATCTACAGCATGTGTACTATTAATTGGCTTTTTATACACATGAAGACTACTAGGAATACTTCTTCGATCAAGCTCTATCCAAACAGAATATTCTTTCGGAGATGATAGAAAAATGTCGACCCATTCTCCAGTTTTAATTTTCATTTCATTTAGCCAATATTGCCATTCTGCTGTTACTAATTTGTCAACATGCGTTGAATCTAATAAACTTTTCGACAATCGGTCAAGTAAATTTTGTGCAATTGTAATCCATCTTTGGAGATACTGGTAAACTTCCTCTAATAAAGCATAATCAATTGAAAGCTCTTCAAGTAATATCGTTTGTTTGGAATGAGATTTATGTGTACTTTTTCCTCTTACATTTTGTACAAGTGATTGGACGGCTTCATCAAACTTACTACTACATCGTGCATAGATTCGATCTAGTTCTTCAAATGACCCTATCGTGTTAAAACCATGATTTTCTAAAACTTTTGCAAAAGATGAAGTTAATTGCTCTTGATCACGTGTCCCTAGTTGTCCAAATACATATCTCCATTGAGTGTAAGAAAAGATTCGCTCTTCACGGGCATTCGCCGCTTGAACAAATTGATGAGCTTCATCGATAACAAACGAAGTAATTTCATTGGTCAACAGTGGCTCTAAACGATGTTTATCTGTAAATAACATCGCATGATTGGTAATGAGTAAATCTGCTTGATGACTTTGAGCTAATGCATATGAATGAAAATCATGGTTACTTACTTCTGATGTTTTTATTGAAAATGCATTTTTCCGTACTTTGTCTAGAAAATATTGACCTCCACTAGACGTATTTAATTCGCCTAGATCTCCTGTTACTGTAGTTGTTAGCCACACTAATAACTGACAAATAGTAAATGTATCATCATAGGATTCATCTTCAGCTCGTAGTAACTCTTCAAATCGATGTAAGTCCATATAATGTCTTGCACCTTTTAGTATGGCCACATTTACTTTACTTTTGACGATTGCTTCTAATTTAGGTACTTCCACTTCAACCAATTGCTCCATCAAATGTGAAGTATATGTACTAATTAATACTTTCTTTCCTTGTTGTTTTGCATGGAAATAACTAGGCATTAAATAACTCAATGTCTTGCCTATACCTGTTGATGCTTCAATCGCTATTTCATCTTTTGCTTGTAAGGTTTTCCATATGGAATCCATCATTTGAAACTGACCATCACGCTCTTTAAAGTCTTTAAGCCCTTCTGAAAAAAACAATCGTTTCTGATTTTTTGTTTCAGGATAATTAATAGATGATTCAACAGGTCCAGGTTGGACTTGTTTTCTACGTAAAGCAATCCCTTTATAGATATCCAAATCATCTTTTACTATCATCAATCTTTTTTTCTGAAGTGCTTCAAAAAATAAAGAAGAACTATCATATTTTAGTTGGAACGATCTTTTATGGATATGTTCCAACGTTTGAATAGGTAGTTTTTCAATTTCTTTCATACATTCAATAAACAGTTCAGCTGTTGCGTATGCATCATCGTCTGCACGATGTGCGTTTGTCATCTCGATGCCTCGTTCTAATGTAATATCTTGTAATTTATAACTAAAAGAAGTGGGAAATAGTAAGCGAGATAATTCAACAGTATCCATCTTTTTACCTTTCCACAAAGGAAATCCAATTCGCTTAAATTCAGCTTGAACAAAAGACAAATCAAAATTAGTATTGTGAGCGACAAATATACAATTTTCAAGCATATCAAAGACGTCTCCTGCAACCTCTTCAAAAATAGGTGCTTGTTTAACATCTTCATCAGAAATATTTGTTAGATCTTGTATGAAAAAAGGAATTTTCTTGCCAGGTTGGATGAAGGTTGTATAGGTTGATTGTATTTTCCAATCTTTAACGAAAACAACAGCAAATTGAATCATTCGATCTCCTTTTGCAGGAGAATGACCCGTTGTTTCAATATCAACGATGGCATAGGTAGGGCTTAACATAAAATATCAACTCACAATTTAGACTTCTTACAAAAAATTGTATCACAAAACATCTATTTAGGTGTAACTGACACTAAGTAAACACGTCTATGTCAACAAAGAGATTTTTGTCAAATAACATATGACTGAAGTATACTTTGATTGGATTATTAGTCTTGTCATTAACTGCTTGTACCACAACATCTGAAGGTGGTATGAATGATGAAATTAAAAGCGGTAATATCTTCTGAGTTATTGAGCTAACGACTCAAGTAGAAGTTGTTTTTAAAGGGTTTTTAGGGAACGGCCAAATAAGGTCACTAACAATTATGAAGGTAAAGAAAAAACCTTTGAAATTACTGAAGATGCAATTGGCGGTTTTGATTACGTTAATGAAATTGATTACATTGCGTACTCTAAAAAAATGGTAAAACATTGCTATTAAATTTACTCTTGGTCTCTTTAGATGAACCGATCTCAAGAATTAAAAATAAAGTAATAGACGAAGTTACTTTCGTCCATTACTTTTTTCATTTTTCTTTACAAGTTTCTTAGCAAATTATTTCTTCTATAGCTAACCATTAGGTAGTAGGAATTATATTATTTAAAGGAATATCTAAAAACTTTCTATATTTATTTGGTTCAATTTCTTGATAAACTCTTACAAATCTAACTTCAAAAGTTGGAAAAGGAATAAGTTCTTTTTCTGCTAAGTTCCCCATTTCTCTAAGTTCCTTGTTTGATAAACCATAATTTATTTTCCCTAAAGTCATATGTGGGACAAAATCGTCAAGTTCAAAAAACTTTTTAATTAAATCATTAGAAGGAGAAATTACTCGCACTATACTTTTATGTAGTTTATATAATTCATTTGAAGTTGCACTTAAATAAAGGATATCCTCACCAAAAAACATTGGTTTTTCCAGTGTTATTTGAAAGGAATTAAAGTTATTACATACTTCTTTAACTTTACTAAGCCACTTCTCATCTGTGGTTAATCCACCTTGTGCCTTCAGAGTTATATGTGGTTCGACAACATCTGTAATACGATTGTTTTTCCATTTATGGTGAAAATCTAGTAGTCTTTTTTTGTATTCATCTGAAGGCACAATTCCAATAAAAAATCGCATTTAATATCACTCCTTAAATAAATCTATTCCTTCATGAGATATACTGACCATTTACAACGATCTCAAAGTAATGCACACCGTAATTTCAATAACGTTCCGTTAGCAAAAAAAGTCTAATTAAAATGCAATATAAAAAGGCTGAAGTTTGTCATCTATACAATATTCAATTCTTTGCCTAAAATTTTTCCACGTGACCATATCCAATGCTTCATCAATAGGAAAATAACCTACTTCTAGACTCTCAGTACTAGTTGTAAGTGCTCCTCCAATCGGTGTACCCAAAAATAATGTATTACAAATTGAACCACTTACATTTTGAAATACTCCACAAAATTTTGTTATTTCAATATCTATTCCCGATTCTTCTTTGGTTTCCCTGATTGCAGCTTCATTCAAGGATTCGCCTTCTTCAACCTGTCCACCAGGCATTTCCCATCCTCTTCTTGGTCCTTTAATCAATAAAATTTCTTTTTGATCATTTAGTACAATCGTTGCTGCTGAAACAATATGTTTTGGTGTCATTATCTCAATCTCCATTTCCATATTTGTTTTTATACCAATCCAACTAACTTCTTTAAAAACACGTGCAAAGATATCGAACCCATTATTTCCTTTTCTTCTCTTAATTTACGTTCCCAATCGTCTTTTATATTTTAACATAAATATCCAATTGGCATTTAACGAAATTTTTTATCAATTTTAATTATGAAAACTGAAAGTCGTGAATCGAATAAAAAACAAAATAACACCTCAATTCGCACGTAGCAACAGCAAATTGAGGTGTTATTTTATCTTCTAAAACATGTACAATCACCAATAACCTACTAGATATCATAAACGAATAGAAAAAATATATTTTAATTATTGTTAAAAATTGTTAATATAATTTTAAGTCTTTTTTATAAAAATGCTATGTTAAAGAAGGATGTTAATTTTTCTTGAAAAACAAACGAGTACATTTGCGCCTAGCAAGCCGCAAGCGCAAATGGACGATAAAACATCATGTTAATTTAACAGAGCTATATAAAAAGATCTATAATTTTTAAAAAATAGAGGTGAGCTATGTGAATGTTGATAATACACAAGAGAATTTGGAATGTTTAGGATGTGCATTGGCGAATCAAGATTTATTAGTTCATGTGGTTTATGAAGATAAGTTTGTCTGTTGTATTTTAGACCATGATCCTTTTAATGAGGGACACGCTTTAATATTACCTAAGAAACACTTTCGTTATGTCGATGAATTTGATCCACAAACAGCCATTGCAATAATGAAGGCATCTCAACTACTTTCAAAGGCTATAAAAAAGCTATATAATCCCGATGGTATAACGATATGTCAAAATGGTGGAACAATTGATGAATTGTCTCATTACCATATGCATGTTGTACCAAGATATGAAAATCAATCTTTTGCTCGTTTTTACACAGAAGAATCTTGGAGCAATGATGATCTTAAAAACAAATTCTTAACTACAAGGAATGAATTATCGAAAATAATTGCTGAGTTATTATAGTGCATTTTCAAATAGGCTGTCTAATAAGTCCCTAAAACACTTGTTACTTGGTTATATGATTGTAGTTAAAGGCGGCGAAAAACATCTGCTCCTGAATTGCACTGCACCGCTGCGGTAGCTTCGTCGCAAAGATTAGGACCAAAAGCAATTTGGCCCTAATCTTTCCAGCGGGAAAAGCGAGTCCAGGTGAAGATCTCGTAGTCGAACAAAGGAACTAAGGCTAAGAACGCCATATCTTATGGCAACTTCTTAGTGACCAACATCCTGTTGACCTAAGGTGGTTCACGGTCCGCCTATTTCTGTTTCTGCATCGCTTCGCTAACTTCGAAACATGAAGGGCTTTGTCACGGAAAACAGTAGAGTTGTTTAATAGAGCCAACAACGTTAAAAAGTCCGCTAATTCAAATGCGAATTAGCGGTCTTTTTTGATGTTTATTTTAAGGTTTGTATCAGAGAACTTCTTCTCTTATTGTTCATTTCATTAAGTTAGAAACCAAAGTGAACATGTAAAGAAGTTTTATTTATGATTACATAACGGTTGCTTCAGGCTCGTGGCTAATGATTTCTCGGATTGAATTGTTTTCATTCATAATTGCGACAGTTGGTTTATGCTCTTTAGCCTCATCGTTCATCATATATACATACGATAAAATAATAACGATATCCCCTTTTTGAACAAGACGAGCTGCTGCACCGTTTACACAAATAACTCCGCTGCCTCTTTCCCCTGCAATTATATAGGTTTCAAAACGCGCTCCGTTATTGTTATTTACAATATGAACTTTCTCATTTGGCAACATACCTACAGCATCTAAAAGGTTTTGATCAATTGTAATACTTCCTACATAATTTAAATCCGCTTCTGTAACTACAGCACGGTGAAGTTTTGAATTTAACATCATACGTAACATCGTTTACTCTCCTTTACGATCCAACAACATATTGTCGATCAGACGTGCTTTTTCGAAAAAGACAGCTACCGCTAATATAACTGTCGTGTCATTTGATACGTCAGTTGTCAGGTTTGGATAGCTTAACAATTCAACATAATCAATTTTTCCTGAAATGGCATTTTCAATGTGTTGGGTGGTAACTTGTTTAGCTTGTTCTATATTTTGATTCAACTTATACTGTTCAATTCCAAGTTGAATTGCTTGATGGATAATTGGTGCATGTGCTCGCTCTGCTTTACTTAAGAAAACGTTTCGAGAACTTTTTGCTAGACCGTCTGGTTCCCGAACTGTGGCTCCCCTGCGAACTTCCAGTGGAAAATTATAATCTCGGACCATTGTCTCGATAATCGCCAATTGTTGTGCATCTTTTTGACCAAAATAAACGGTCGTTGGTTCGACTATATGAAAAAGCTTCGTGACTACTTTTAATACACCATCAAAATGTCCCGGTCTTGAAGCGCCACATAGTACATTTGCTTGAGCTCCTGCATGTATCGAAATACCTCCATCTTGTGGATATATTTCATTTACTTGAGGGAAAAACAATAAGTCTACACCGGCTTCTTTTGCTAATTTTGTATCTCGTTCTAAATCACGAGGATAGCTATCCAAATCTTCATTAGGTCCAAATTGGGCAGGATTAACAAAGATACTCATGACTACATAGTCATTCTCTTCTCTAGCTTGTTTAACAAGGGATATATGTCCTTCATGTAAATAGCCCATAGTAGGGACAAAACCGATGCTCTTGCCAGAAACTCTTTGTGTCTTAATATATTCTTTTAGCTCCTTAATCACTTGCACTTGGATCATTATTTTCCTCCGTATAACTGTTGGTATTCGTCATCTTTCATTGTAAAACGATGTTCAACTGCTGGAAATTCTCCAGTTTTAACTTCTTCTACATATTGGGCCAAGCCAGCAGAAATTTCTTTCCCTGCTTGAGAGAAGGCTTTTACAAACTTCGGCATGTGATGACTACCATACGTCACAGTGTCATGAAAAACGAGGACTTGACCGTCTGTTTCTGCCCCTGCACCAATGCCAATTACAGGAATTGAAAGTGTTTCAGTTATCGTTTTGCCCAGTTGATAGGGAATACATTCTAGAACGACCATAAAAGCTCCTGCAGCTTCACATGCAAGTGCATCTTCAATTAATTTTTGTGCTGCTTGTGCGGTTTTCCCTTGAACCTTATAACCACCCGAAACACTTGCCGACTGTGGTAGGAGACCCAAATGAGCTACTACAGGTATACCTGTACGTGACAATAATCGAATGACATCGATGACTTCGTCTGCCCCTTCAATTTTTAAAGCTTGTGCATTCGTTTCCTGGAATAAACGAATTGCGTTAGTGAGTGTTGTATCAAGTGAGCCATGGTAAGTACCAAAAGGCATATCGACAACTACAAAAGTATCAGGTGCCCCACGTCTCGTCGCTTTCCCGTGATGAATCATATCTTCAAGAGTTACTTGAACTGTTGAATCGTAACCAAGAACCACCATACCAAGAGAATCTCCAACAAGTAGAATCTCGACACCTGAGTCTTCAGCAAGTTTTGCTGAAGGATAGTCATATGCAGTTAACATAATAATTTTATTGTTTTCTTTTTTCATCTTCATAAATTCAGTAGTCGTTTTCATTTCCTATCTCCTCTCTTTTGAGAGAAAACCAAAATAAAAACCCTTCTGGCCAAAAAAATGGACAGAAGGGTGGTTTAGGTAAAAGAATTGGTTTCCTCCGTCCCTGTCGATTAAGATCAAGGCAGAAATTATTCAATTTTATAATATCAAGTTTGTTCATCAGGTGCAGTTCTACTCAGATACTGCCCTTCGCATTTACTATAACAGAAATGAAATACACATTCTATATTAATTCATTTTTGTTAATTTTGAATTTGAATGTCCGCAGAATAAATTCCATGAATTTGTCCGTCGTCTGTTTTTACTTGTAAAACGCCTTCATTTGTTATGCCAAGAGCCATTCCTTCAATTGTTTGGTGAATCATAATCGCTTTTATTCGTTTGCCCAGTGTACACGAATAACTTTCCCAAAGGATTTTTAGTGGTTCAAAACCATGCTTGACGTATAAATCAGTATAAATTTCTAAATGATGCAATATACGAGCTACAAGCTGTGCACGGTCTACAGGCTGTCCTGTGACCATTTGTATGGAAGTGGCAATGGATTGAATCTCTTGTGGAAAATCACTTTGTTGTTGATTTGCATTAACACCAATACCTAAAATGATTGCTTGTACACGATCAATGTCCGCTTGCAACTCAGTTAAGATTCCTGTACATTTCTTTCCATTGATTAGTAAATCATTAGGCCATTTGATCTCAGTTCTAACTTGACAGACTTCTTCAATGGCTCTAGTAACTGCAACAGCAGCAACTAAAGTAAATTGAGGTGCTTTGGTAGGAGGTATTTCCGGTCGAATGATTACACTCATCCAAATCCCTTTGCCTTGAGTAGATGTCCAAGCACGTGCTAAACGTCCTTTTCCTGCAGTCTGCTCTTCACAAATAACAACAGACCCATCAGGAGCTCCCGATTGCACAAGTTGATGGGCGATTGGTTGAGTGGATGGACATGTTACTTGATAATGAATGTTTCGACCAAAACGCTTTGTCGTTAAATACTGGTCTATTTTAGCAGCTTGCAATGAATCAGGTGATGATGTTAAGACATACCCTTTTTTCTTCACCGTATCTATTTCAAAACCTTCTGTTTCAAGTTCTTTTATGTGCTTCCAAATAGCTGTTCTTGACAATCCGAAGTCATCTGCCAATTGTTGACCAGAAATAGGTTGACCATTCGCAGCTAATAAACGTTTTGTAATCTCATATTTAACTGTTGGATTCATTCATTATCCATTCCTTTATTGTGGTAGGATTGTTCACTACTTTTTGATGTAAAACAGCAAGTTCTATTTGAGTAAGTATTTCTTTAATCCAAGGTCCGCTCGGCTTGTTAAACCATTCCATCAAATCTTGTCCTGAAACTTCAAGATCTCGAATCGATTGAATAGGTAACGATTGTTTACGTTTATCAATTTCATCAATCGGCATTGGTTGAATGTCACTTTGAACAACTCTAGATAACAATTCTGCATGAATAAGTATGTTTTTATCAAAGTGATATAGGTCGTCAATTGAAAATAATCGTTCATAGCGTATTTGCGTCGCTTTGATTAATTGGTTAATTTGTTGTTTTAGATCTTTTGATAATTTGAAAATTCTAGCTAGTTCTGAACCATTAGGTGTTTCTTGAAGTAAACATAAAAATGCCCAACACATCAATACATTTTTAGGATTTCCTAATTGAGTCCATTTTTTATGAGTGAAAGGAAAGTCTCCTGGAAGTTGCTTTGCCAAGTTGCTCTTAACAAGGTAAATCATTCCTTGATCTAGATTCGTACTCATCCACATTTTTTCGAGTTCGGCAGTTATTCTTTCGATCGACACATATGAAAGATCGCTTGCGCACGATTTAATCGCATTAAGAGTGTTCAATTCAATTGTAAAACCTAGCTGTGCTGTAAACCGTATCGCACGAAGCATGCGCAATGCATCTTCTTTAAATCGGTCTATTGGCTCTCCCACTGTACGAATCAATCCGTTTTTTAAATCACGCTGACCTTCGAATAAATCGATGATTTCAAAACTCTCATTCATAGCAAGGGCGTTCATTGTAAAATCTCTACGTTTTAAATCATCATCAAGTGAAAGTACGAACTTTACATCAGTTGGTCTACGGTGATCCGTATATTCCCCGTCTGTACGAAACGTCGTCACTTCAATTGGAACACGATTTTCTATTACGACTACAGTTCCATGTGCAAGACCCACATCTGCAGTTCTCTTAAATATCGTTTTTACTTCGACAGGTAAAGCACTTGTTGCAATATCAATATCGTTGGCTTCTTTATGACTAACAAAATCGCGAACTGCCCCACCCACAAATACAGCTTCATATCCGTGTTTTTTTAGTGTTTCAATTATTTTTTTACCAGCTTGCCATTGTTCAGTTGTGAACATGTTGAAGAACTACTTTCTCGTAAAGTTTTTCATATTGGGACACAATTAATGATGAATGGAATTTATGAGAAACTGTTTTAATAGCATTCTCCCTCATACGATTATGTAAGTCTTCATTCGTTAATATTTTAATTGCATAACAAGCTACGGCTTCAGCATCATGTAAAGGAACGATATAACCATTATGACCGTGATTAATTACTTCAGGTATTCCCCCTATATTAGAGCCAATACAAGGAACACCACATGCCATAGCCTCTAATAGTACTAAACCAAAAGCTTCTTTTTCGGACAATAACAGTTTTAAATCACTTATGGCATATAATTCAGAAACATTTTCTTGTTTCCCTAAAAATACGACATCCTTTTCCAAACCTAAAGAACTGACTTGTTTGATAATGTTACTCATTTCAGGACCATCACCAACGAGTAGTAATTTAGCAGGCATTTCTTTTCGAATATAAGCAAAACTTGAGATGACATCGCCAACATGTTTTACTTTGCGAAAGTTTGAAACATGAATGACCACTTTTTCATCCTCTTGAATGTTAAAGCAAGATTTTAAATTTGACGATTTATTTGGAAAGTATTCACGTTCGTCCACAAAATTATAGATGGTTTCTATCGTTTGGTCTGGTTGAATTAAATCATTGGTTTGATTTTTGAGCGAGTCTGAAACTGCGGTCACAACATCTGATTTCTCTATACCATAACGAATGGCACCTGAAAGTGATGAATCGTAGCCTAAAACACTAATATCAGTACCATGGAGCGTCGTAACAATGCCAACACGCTGCCCCGCCATATCACGAGCTAAAACTGCGCAAACCGCATGCGGGATAGCGTAGTGGACGTGAAGGATATCTAAATTTTCCTTTTTTATGACTTCTGCCATTTTACTGGCTAAGGCAATATCGTATGGTGCATATTGAAATACCGAATACTTATTTACTTCTACTTGATGAAAAAAAATATTTGGGACCACACGATTTAACTTAAATGGCATGCTTGAAGTGATGAAATGAATTTCATGGCCACGCTCTGCAAGTAACTTTCCGAGTTCAGTTGCAATTACACCTGAGCCTCCTACTGTTGGATAGCAAGTGATGCCAATTTTTAATTTCTTCACGAAGTCACCTTCCTTTCTTATGAACGTCTTTCTTCTAGCAGTCGCCAATTAATAAATCCTTCTTGTAAACCTTTTAATAATACTTCAGCTGTTCCCATATTTGTTGCTAATGGGATTTGGTATACATCACATAATCGAATTAGTGCCGTAACATCAGGTTCATGAGGTTGTGCTGTTAAAGGGTCACGGAAGAAAATGATCATGTCCATCTCATTTTTTGCAACCATAGCACCAATTTGTTGATCTCCACCTAGTGGACCAGATTGAAAGAGAAATACTGGTAAACCCGTCTCATCAATAATTCGCTTTCCAGTAGTACCAGTAGCACATAAATCATGTTCAGACAATATGGACAAATATGCTGTCACAAATTGAATTAAATCATCTTTTTTTCGGTCATGTGCGATTAAAGCAATTCTCATAAAATTCCCATCCCATCATTTATAAAATATTTTCTAGTCCGTAAACAAGTTCTTTTATCTCCATTACTTGATTAATAGAAAATGTAACACCCGACATAAAAGATTGTCGATTATATGAATCATGACGTAGCGTAAATAGTTGTCCCTCTCCTCCAAATAAAATTTGTTGGTGAGCAATTAAGCCAGGTAAACGTACGCTATGTATTGGAATTCCATCATACGAAGCACCTCTAGCTCCCTCCAACGTCTCTTTTTCATTTGGATGGCCTTGTTTATGTGAAGGTCGCACTTCAGCAATCATTTGTGCTGTCTTATAAGCTGTTCCTGATGGGGCATCGAGTTTTTGATCATGATGCATTTCAATGATTTCAACATCGGGAAAATAGGCAGCTGCTAACGATGCAAATTTCATCATCAATACTGCACCAATCGCAAAATTTGGAGCTACAATACAGCCAAGTTTATTCACTTCTGCAAGTATAGTGCACTGTTGTAATTGCTCATCAGTAAAACCAGTTGTTCCAATGACTGGTCTTACATTATTTTGCAAACACAACATTGTATGTTCAAACACTTGATGTGGTGTTGTTAAATCCAGAAACACATCTGGTTTTATCGTGACGATCAAGCTTTCTAAGTTTAGGAAAACAGGAACTTCATAACTTGCTGGGAAATTAGGCGACTCACTTAACAAATCACCTATATCTTTGTGATCTAGAACTGCAACTAGTTCCATATTCTCATTATTCATTACAGTATGTACAGCTTCTTGCCCCATTTTTCCACGTGGTCCACCAATCGCAACTCGAATCATGACTGTTCCTCCTTCAACGTCCAACGGTTTTTATCTCTTGAATTAAACTTGTCCATCACTTGATCATGTGCTCTTTGTATATCAATTTTCTCTGCATTTGCAAAACAAATGAGAACAAATAGTAAGTCCCCTAATTCTTCTTCCAAGCTTTTTTGCGCTTCAGAGGATTTTTTCTTTTTAATGCCGTGCACATGCTGAACTTCTCTAGATAACTCACCAAGTTCTTCTGTCATCCGAGCAAGCATTTCAAAAGGAGGAAAATAACCTTCTTTAAATTGTCCTATATAGTCATCGACTTCTTTTTGTAATGTTTGAATCGTTTTTTCAGTTGTCATATGTTTCACACTCCTAACCCTATCCTAATAATAAGAAATCATGTTGTCAAAACACTTATAATGCATGATAATAGCGTAGTGTTCTTTTTAAGAAATTGAGGTGTTTGTATGCTTAAAGGTATTAAATTCAAAAATATCTTTTTCATTTTGCTAGGTTCAGCCATTTTTAGTTTTGGTTTTGTCCATTTTAACATTCAAAACGAACTCGGTGAAGGCGGGTTTAGCGGGATTACATTAATATTGTTCTTCGTCTTTAAATTTGATCCAGCATTAATGAATTTATTATTAAATATACCAATGTTTATTATTGGTTGGCGCCTTCTTGGTCAAAAAGTATTTGTTTATACGATTATCGGAACTGTTTCTGTATCTATATTTATAAAGATATTCCAAATATATGAAATCAATATTCAATTACAAGACGATTTATTTTTAGCATCGCTATTTGCAGGCGTTTTTGTTGGAATTGGACTTGGTATAATTTTTAGATATGGCGGAACAACTGGTGGCGTAGATATTATTGCCCGACTCGCACATAAATATGTTGGATGGAGTATGGGGAAAACAATGTTTATCTTTGATGCAGCGGTAATTTTGCTTTCATGGTTAACATTTTTAGATCATCGCTCCATGATGTATACCTTGGTTGCCGTCTTTATCGGTTCTCGTGTCATTGACTTTGTTCAAGAAGCTGCATACAAAGCTCGCGGTGCTTTTATTATTTCTGAATTTCAAAGTGAGATAGGTGATCGAATTGCAAGTGACATGGATCGCGGAGTAACCGTATTAAGAGGCTTTGGCCATTTCACAAAAGCTGATCGCGAAGTACTCTATTGCGTGGTTGGTCGCAATGAAATTGTGCGTTTAAAAAATATTATAACATCGATTGATCCACATGCCTTTGTGTCTGTAACAGAAGTTCACGATGTCATGGGTGAAGGGTTTACACTCGACGAGCAAAAACGCCCGATAGATTAACATGATTGCGAATCAAGCCATTTTAGAAAAAACTCTTTACAAACTAATAGTACAAAAAAACTCACGAAGCATGATATTCATGCTCGTGAGTTTTTTGGTTCTATTCTGAACGACTCATTCCTGTGTACATGAGTACTAAACGTACTAATTCAAGAACAGCAACTGCCGCAGCAGCTACATATGTCATTGCAGCAGCATTTAATACTTTTTTAGCATGTTTTTCTTCTTCGTTACGAATGACCCCATGAGATACAATTTCAGTCATCGCGCGACTAGATGCATTGAACTCTACCGGTAAAGTAACAATTTGAAAAACTACCCCTACAGCTAATAAAACGATACCTAATAGCAACATGTTAGACATTCCAGCAAAAATACCAATCATTACGAAAATCCATGATGCATTTGAAGAAATGTTAGCAACAGGTACTAATTTATGACGCCATTGTAAAAACGTATATGCTTCTTTATGTTGAATCGCATGACCGACTTCGTGAGCAGCAATTGCTGTCCCTGCTACAGATGCTTCATGGTAGTTGTGAGAAGACAACGCAACAATTCTAGTCATTGGATTATAGTGATCACTTAGAAACCCTTGACTTTCTACAACTTTCACATCTTTCAAATCGTTTTGATCTAAAATTAAACGTGCTACTTGAGCACCTGTCATTCCAGAAGTTGAGCGTACTTTTGAGTACTTTTTATACGTGCGTTTGACTTTAAATTGCGCGTAAAGAGGTAACAATAGTAGTACGGCAAAGTAGAGCAAAAATCCCAAATCAACCATCCTCCTATTTCTATCTACTTATTATTTTATATGCTGTTTAAGAATTGAGCAACTATTTCGTTTGCACATTCCGTGACGATTTGATGACCATGATCGCTAATAAAATACATGCAATTGACAACCAAAACGTAAAATAACCAATCGTCTGGGTAAATTCACTTAAACTGCTATATATCGGCATTTGTCCAAAGACATAGTCAATTACGTCATTATGAAGTGTCCAAATAGCAGCAATCAATAAATGGAACCAATTAAATTTATACATAGGAATATACAACACAGCTTGTAAAGCCATAGCAAAGTGACTAACAACAAGCATCCACCCTACGAAACCAATTGGTCCCGCTTCAAATTGCGTCCAAATATTCATAGCGACTGCCCAAAGGCCATATTTTACTAAAGTAATTAACGCAAGTGCTTCTATTAGTTTAAAATGTAGTCCAATTAACCAACCGAATAAAGCAATTGAGAAAAATAAGCTTGCAGTCGGACTATCTGGAACAAAAATCAGAAATATAGGTTCGGTTATTTCCATCTGCCATCTATACCAATAGTAGCCGTAGACAGTACCTAGAATATTAATAATGAGCAATAACCACATAAATGGTTTATAAAATAATATGTATTTAATTTGAGTGAATAATGGATTCACTTTCACACGACCCCTTTTTCTAGAAATAGCGCCACTCTAGTTAGACTCGCCCTCAAAATGAATGCTCCCACTCATTCATAAACGAGTTTCTTAGCAGGACACAGAAACTATATGTAAAAGCTGTTTTATTGATTAAACATTTTTTTGATAAAGATAATGAAAAGCCTAAAGCCATCTAGTTTGACAGTATTGTTCAAAGACTGAATACAAAGCATTATGTGTAGCTCGATAATACTTATACTTTCTATCTAACAAAAAAAGAGCCAGTTTCCTGACTCTTTCTCGGTTTTATCATGGACTTAACTCATCAATAAATTTAGCTAACTCCTGTAACTCTTCATCAGTACCTTCCCAAAGGCCAGCAGCCATGGTACCTTGACCATTTACCGCGATATCCGCAATTTCTTCAGCTGTTTTATCAGTAGTTGCAAGAGATGGCCCTAAACCGCCTTCAAATGCATTACCGTGACAACCTATACAAGAAGCTTGTGAGTATATCTTATACCCTTCTGCTTCTGTGTCGAATTGTGCTTCTTCACGAATTTCACCTTGAGCTTTTGCTGCTTCCCAATCATGGTTAACAACTGATTCCCAAGTCAGGTAAATCATTGAAGCGAGTGCAAGTAACATAAATGCCGTTGGTAACGGTCGTTTAAATGCACGACGTTCTGGACCTTTGTCCATAAATGGCGCGAGTAATAGTGCACCAAATGCTAATCCTGGAATTACAATTGCTCCGATTACATTAAATGGACCAGAAGCAAATTCATATTTTAGTAATTGATATAAGAATAAGAAATACCAGTCAGGTAATGGAATATATCCTGTGTCTGTTGGATCCGCTTGACGTTCAAGTGGTGATGGATGTGCAACAGTTAAGATTAAATAACCAACTAAGAAAACTGAACCAACCATCCATTCTTTCAATAAGAAGTTAGGCCAGAAAGCTTCTGTTTTGCCTGGATACTCGGAGTAGTCTTTTGGAATATTTGATTTGCGATCTGCAGGTATACGAGAATCCCCGACAAATTTCATTCCTTTTCCGCGATGCATAGTGTCCCCTCCTTTTAGAAATCATCAAAGACGCTGTAGCTTACAACGGTCCTGAAATACCTTGTTTACGAATCATGATAAAGTGTGCTGCAAGCAACCCAAGCAAAGCAGCTGGTAAGAAGAATACATGAATCGCAAAGAATCGTGTTAACGTTTGTGCACCGAGGATAGCTTCATCACCGGCTAACAAGGTTTTTATTGCGCCTCCAATAAATGGAACGGATGCGGCAATTTCAATACCTACTTTCGTCGCAAACAACGCTTTCATGTCCCAAGGAAGTAGATAACCTGTGAAACCTAAACCTAAAATAACGCCTAAAATTAACACGCCGACTACCCAGTTTAGTTCACGAGGTTTTTTATAAGAACCTGTAAAGAATACACGTAATGTGTGAAGGAATATCATCACGATTACGAGTGAAGATCCCCAGTGATGCATACCACGCACAATTTCACCGAATGCTACTTCATTTTGTAAGTAGTAAACTGATTTCCATGCATTTTCAATATCTGGCGTATAGTACATTGTTAAAAACATACCCGAAAGAATTTGAATTACTGTTATGAAGAAAGTTAATCCCCCGAAACAATAAACGAATGCAGAAAAATGATGTGCAGGGTTAACGTGCTCTGGAACTTCATGATCTGCAATATCACGCCAAATAGGAGTAATATCCAGACGTTCATCTACCCAATCGTAAATTTTATTTAGCACTAACGTCGTACCCCCTTACTTTAAACTAATGTATTTGGTCGTGTTTTACCGATTTGTAACAGACCATCTTTTTCGCGTGTTTCGAACTCATCCAAGGGACCAAGCGGTGGTGTACCTTTAACGTTTTTACCATTTTTTTCATATCGGCCAGCATGACACGGACAGAAGAATTGATCTTTATAATCTGGAGATCCTGCCCAGCTTACCGTACAACCTAGATGTTTACATACTGGTGATAATGCAATTAATTTGTCGCCTTCTTTGTAAACCCATACAAAGCTTGTTACATCAGATGTATACCATCCATCCACTTGTTCAAATGAAAAGTCTACTCTTACCGGAACTTCAGTAAGCTCTGCTACTTTTTTATCTGTCGGTATAAAGTCTCCACCTTCAGCTTTTTGCAATACTGGATCGATTGCAAAACGAACCATTGGCATTAACATACCTGCAGCCATAAACCCACCAACACCTGTTAATGTGTAGTTAAGGAATTGACGTCTTGATACTCGATTATTACTCATCCTTTACCCCCCTCTAACTTTAAAGGTCAGTCCAACGGACATACTTATACAAAAAATAGTAAAACTAGGACAGTTCTATGATAGCTCAATAAAAAACGAAGGTCAATATTCCATTAGACGTTAAAGTGTACTTTGTGAACATTTCTTGAAGCTTATGTCGAAGAAATAGCCCAACGTTTTGCAAATACAGGAATTATTTGTCTTAATTGATCTTCCAAGACGGATTGACGCAATCTTTGATCCATATGTTCTAGTGGAATAGATGGCGTATAAATGACATTTAATGCGTTCGCTTCTGTTCCCCAACTCATATCACTAGAAACAAAAAACAAATGCTTAAAACCCGCTTCTTTTAACATTTCAGACCATTCATTCCCTAATTGTTGCCGACTCGACTTAGGTGTATACGATACCGGAGGCAATAAAACTACTCTTCCTTTAAATTGGTTTTCAATAAATACTGTAAGTGCCATTAAAAATTCAGCGCTAGAAGCATTTTGTTTAACTTGACTTGCTTGTCCATCAATTAATAATAATGGAATCACAGCAGTATCAATAAATTCTTTTTGATCTAAAAACACACTCACATCTTTTGAATTCCAATACATATTTTTCAATTCCTCTCAACAAAAAACTTCATCGTATATACGATGAAGTTAAGATTTAGATGATTCTTTCATTCCCCGTAGCAACTTAGACAATTCAAGAAATCGTTCTTTATCATTCGCATCTAAAGCTTCATCAATTTGTTTTAATATATTTTCTTCTCTAAAAGAATTCATACTTATTTTCAGTACTTCTTCTGCTATAAGACGATCTTTATCATTAATGTGCAAATATTTCGGCATAAATGGATTTTCTTCTAATACAGCTAAAAACTCTGAGCTTGGTGGGATGTTTGGGAAATTCAGTTGAATGAACATATCTTCGTTTGGATGTAAACGCAAGTCGTGAAATGATTTTTCAGCATCTGCAGTCATTAAGTTACCTTTATAAAAGCGAAAAGGCACGCCACCAGATTCTGTAACAGACATGACCATGGCTCTCGGACAGTAATGAGCTTCTTCTACAAAATGTACTTTTTGTAGTAAGTCATCATGACTTAATAAATAATTGAGTATCCATACGCATTCTCTTCGTTTCATTTGATATCTTTTCAAAAACCAGCGCACAAATTCTTTCTTTTCAATCACAGAAACAGAAGCGGTCATACTACTCCTCCTTTCACGACAAGGATTCAATCAGGTCTTGCCATCTTTCTTCATTTGGTTCCAAATAAAGTAATTGTTTACCTATTTCTAGGGCTTCATCTCGTTTTCCTTCTTCTAGCAGAAAATAAACGAATTTCTCCATGAAGATTGTGTCTTCCTTATGATCAGTATATGCCAAAGAATAAAATGCGTATGCACGTTCAAAATTTTCTTCTTTCGCGTAAGAATCAGCTGCAAATGGGTATAAAGCTGACCAGTCATCTTGATTGGATGAAATCAATTCCACCAGTTCAATGACATCTTGATCTCTTTCTGATGCATGTAAAAACGATACCAAGGTCAATGTAGCTTCCATATACTCAGGGTCTAATACGATTGCTTGTCGTAAATGTTGTTCAGCATCCGTTGTTATGCCCATTTTCAAGGCCATTTTACCTGCGAATAAATAAAGTTCTTTATCATACTCATCACGTGTTAATCCTTCTAATATCGCTTCGTATGCTTGCTCATGGTCATCTAACATGCTATAAGCTTGTGATAGCAATAAGTGAGCCGAGAAATAATCTGGGTCCAATGTTTTTACTTCATTCAGCTTTCGAACTGACAGGTCATACTCTTTTGCTTGAAAAGCAGCATATGCGAGCCCAAACAGCAAATCAGGTGTAACTTGATGAGTTAAAGATTCTTCATAATAAGGAATTGCATGTTCATAAGCGGCTCCCGCACTATATACTTCAGCTAAGCGTTCTGATAAACGGACTCCTGCAATTTCTTCAGTATGTTCTTTTAAATTTTCATATAAACGAATAGCTTCTAGATATTTCCCCATTTCTAATAATAATTCTGCTTTGGCAAAAATTAATACTGATTCATCTGGCAATAGTATAAGTGCTTGATTAATTTTTTGTTCAGCAGCTTCGTATAATCCTTGCATCTGATAATAATCAGCTAAACTTAACAGTGCTTGAGGATATTCATCCGTATGTTCTTCAATACTAGCAAGTAACAAGAGAGCCTCATCTTCTTCGTCTATTTCCATCAGAACTTGTGCACGATCAATTTTCAGCTGTGCCTCTTCAGGAAATAAAAACTGTAGATATTCTAGTACTTGTTCGCCTTCTTTTAAATAACCAGCTTGAATTAGCATATTTGCAATCTCATATTGAGCTTCTGGTTCACTTGAAAGTTGTAGTGTTTCAATTAAGGATTGGACTGTTTGTAAATCTCCAGCTTCAATAGCTTCAATAAATTTTTGACTTATTTCCATCATTATCACCCGTTTTCTTTCTTATTCATACCATATGCTACATCACGACTATCTCATTCACAAGAAAAAACTCCCCATTAGCGGAGAGTCTCAAAAGACGACACGATTCTTAAATGGTCAAAGAAGTTTGGATAAGATACGGAAATACACGAAGCGTGTTCAATTTCGATTGGTTGTGTTGAAATAACAGAAGCAATCGCACCCATCATGCCGATTCTGTGATCGCCATATGATTGTAATTTCCCTCCAGATAAAGTGACGGGACCTTTAATGATCATACCGTCATCAGTTGCCTCAATATCAGCACCTAATTTTTTTAATTCATGAACTACGGCTGCGATGCGATCTGTCTCTTTTACTTTTAATTCCTCTGCATCTTTAATCACGGTCGTTCCATGTGCTTGGGTCGCAAGCAATGCAATGATAGGAATTTCATCAATTAATCGAGGAATTAGTTCACCACCGATTTCAATAGCATTTAATTTTGATGATTTAATCGTCAATGTACCAATGGGTTCTTCACTTTCAGAGTTGTTTAGTTCTATTTCTAAATTAGCACCCATTTGCTGAAGAACATCTACTATTCCAGTACGAGTTGGATTTAAGCCGACATGCTCTAAACGAATAGAACTCTCTTTAGCAATTGCCCCTGCCACTAAAAAGAAAGCTGCGGAAGAAATATCCCCTGGCACTTCTACGTGGGTTCCTGTCAATTTTTGACCACCTTGCAACTTAATTACACCTTTTTCAGTAGTAATTTCTGCTCCAAACTGCCTTAACATACGCTCTGTATGGTCGCGAGACACTTCGGACTCACGAACAGTCGTTACTCCTTTTGCTCGGAGACCTGCAAGTAAAATAGCAGACTTTACTTGTGCGCTTGCGACAGGCATGGTGTAGTCGATTGCTGATAATTGCGTTCCTTGCACAGCTAGTGGTGTGAATTGCCCATCACATCTCCCTGAAATTAAGGCACCCATTTGTCTTAACGGCTGGATGACTCGTTTCATCGGTCTTTTCGCAATCGATTCATCACCAATTAGGACGCTATGCACCTGAGACCCCGCTAATATTCCAAGCATCAACCTTGTTGTTGTACCAGAGTTACCTGTGTCTAAAATATCAATTGGCTCTTTCCAATTTTCCATTCCATCGCTAGTGATGGTTACATTCGTACCACTTATTTGAATGTCTACACCAAGCTTTTTAAAACACGAGATTGTGCTTAAACAATCGTCACCGAGTAAAAATCCGTTAATCGTTGTATCCCCTTTTGCCATCGCCCCAAACATGATAGAACGATGTGAAATCGACTTATCCCCAGGTACGCGAAGAGAACCTTGAAGAGGCGATTGGTTAGCTTGCAATTTGATGGAATCATTCAATACACTCACATCCTTAATAATATATAAGAAATAATTAAAGTTCTGGTAAAGTTCGCGAGTAATACTTAGACTTACACGAAGTGGATCATAAAGGATTTACGAAAATGCTTTACTCTGCATTTTGCGACGAGTAACCGCAAAAGAATCACGATGTTTCGACTTAAGACTCGGTGTGTTTTCTTATGAAATATACGTTTCATAAGTTGTTTCTTGTTGTATGCTCAAAGCTGCACGTTCGCGGTCTTCTGTCGTTTGAAAGCTAATCACTAAAATCCCGAATACATCTTCACGTGTTTCAACAATACGTAAATTTGTAATACTGATTAAATGCTTCGCTAAAAGTCCCGTCACTTCTGATATGACACCAGGGTAGTCGGGAACATCGATATGTAAATCAAATACAGAGTACATCGCACCTTGAGAAGTTATCGGCAATTCATCTCTTACAAATTTAGCTCTTGTAAAATAATGTTCGATATTTTCGGGTTTCGCTTCCATAAGCATCGTTTTAACTGTATCCATTTCACTTTGCCAATTATCTAGTTGTTTGACTAATTCGAGACGATTTTGAATCGTAATATCTCTCCACATAATTGGGTTTGAAGAGGCAATTCTGGTGATGTCTCTGAAACCGCCTGCAGCAAGCTGTCTAGTAAACGGATATTCCTCATTTTCACTGGATAATTGATGAACTAGAGAAGCTGCAACAAGATGTGGAAAATGGCTTACTACAGCTGTCATATGATCATGCTCTCTTGCATTGATACGCAGTATCTTCCCTTTTGTTGGTTTCAAAATAGCTTCAAGTGTTCGGATTTGAATTTCATCTTCGTGCTCTACTGGTGTAATAATGTAGTAAGCATTTTCAAACAAATGCGCTTTCGCAGCTTCAACTCCACTTTTATGTGAACCTGCCATTGGATGTCCGCCAATAAAAGTGAGTCCAATCTCTTTCAGCGATTTCGCTTTTTCCATTATCATTTTTTTTGTACTGCCCGTGTCTGATAAGATAACACCTTTTTTTAGTTGCCAGTTTTGCACTTCATTCATCAATTGTATTGTGGCATTAACCGGTGTAGCAAAGATAATGACGTCTGCCAATGCCGCGGATTCTTCTAGGTTGAACGCCATATCATCAATGACACCTAATTTTTTTGCTTTTCGAACGGTATGTGAATCCACGTCAAAGCCAATCACGTTTACTTCAGGATTTTTTTGAATCGCTAAAGCAAGTGAACCACCAATCAATCCCAATCCAACAATTAATACATGCGTTGTCATGCAAGTACCTCAGCATCTTTTAATACATCTGCTAACTTCTGTAAGAATTCTTTGTTTTGGTCATTTGTACCAATAGTTACTCGAATATATCCAGGTGTTCCAATCGCGTTTCCACTGCGAATAATAAAGCCTTTTTTCAAAAGACCTTCGAATACTAAATCAGAATCAGCTTTCACTTCAAGAAGAACAAAGTTTCCTTGTGTTGGGTATATGTGTAATTGATGCTCTTTTGCAAACTTCTCAAATTGTTTAATGCCAGATTCATTTTGAATGCGACATGATTCAATAAATGATGAGTCTTGCAATGCCACAAGTGCTACACCTTGACTAATGGCTGCATTGTTAAATGGTTCGCGAACTGGATCTAATTTAGCAATCAATTCTTTTTGTGCCACCGCATAACCTACTCGAAAACCTGCTAGACCATAGGCTTTTGAAAACGTACGTAAAATAATGACATTTTCATGGTCTTTTATTAATTCAATTGAGTTCTTATAAGTAGAATCTGTTATGTACTCGAAATATGCTTCATCCAAAACAATTAGGACTTCTTTGGGAACTTTTTTAATGAATTCTTCCAACTCATGTTGTTCAATTAGCATACCTGTTGGATTATTTGGAGAACACAACCAAACTACGGCTGTAGATTCATCTATTTGAAGAGCCATTTCTTGTAAATCATGTGCGCCTTTAATCAACTGGACTTCACGAACTTCTGCACCTTCAATAATAGAGTTATGACGATATTGAGGGAAAGTAGGCGTGGCCATAACTGTATTGACTCCAGGTTGAAGTAACGCGCGAGAAATCATCATAATAATTTCATCCGAACCATTACCAAATAACAGTTGGTCTTCTTCTACACCTACTACATTTGCTAAAGCGAGACGTAGAGCACTTGCATATCCATCAGGATAAATGGCGTGATTAATCGATAGATTCTCCATAAATTCACGAACCTTTGGTGAACATCCAAAAGGATTCTCGTTGGAGGCTAACTTGACGATTTCATCTAGGCCAAACATCTTTTTCACTTCATCAATGGAACGTCCTGGTTGATATGGTTTCATCCCTGTTAATTGATTTTTCCACTGCATCGTCATTCGCCTCTACTTTCTCAAGTTATGCTTGTAATTAAATCAGGTCTAAGTTTCATTGCTTCATTCAAATACACATGATGAATGTCGCGTTGTGATTTTTCTGTATTGACGTGCATTAATATACGAATACACTTCGTGATGGCGCCTGGTACATCCATTTCATGGGTACACATAACAGGGACATATGTCCATTCAGGGATACTTCGTACAGCTTTAGCTGGAAAAGTAGCAGCAATATCAGTCGTCGTAGAAACGACAACAGATGCTACATCTTCAGGTCTTATATTATTTTCTTTTGCCATCGCTAAAACTAGCTTTTCAGTTTCTGATAATATATGTGATGCCAAATCTTCTGGAATCGTTGTTGCTCCTCGAACGCCTCGTATCATTTGTGCACCTCCATACTCCATTTTCGTAATTGTTCATGTGCTAATAGTACATCTTCAACTGACACGATTTCCATACAAGGTTGACCAATCTGTTCGAGTAATACGAAGTGAAGATCACCGAAAGATGATTTTTTATCTCGTTTCATATACCCAATGAGTGTATCTATTTTATGGTCTAAAACGGGGTCAAAAGAATAACCGAACGCGCACAATGCATCAAATAATTTACGCGCTGTGCCTTGTTGTAGTGATTGTACTTTTTCGCTTAGAAGAAGTGAAATGACCAATCCAATTGCAACAGATTCCCCGTGCGTTATTTTCCCATACCCAGTTGAAGCTTCAATTGCATGGCCATAAGTGTGACCTAAATTTAAATATTTCCTAACCGATTGTTCAAACTCATCAGCTTCAACTATCGCTGCTTTTACTTGTATGCCTTTTACTAAATAAGACAAATACTGGTCACTCGAAATTTCATCAAAAGTTTGAAACGAAAATAACTCTTCTACCCAACGATGATCGGATACGAGTGCATGTTTAATTACTTCTGCCATACCGGATAAGATTTCTTTAGGAGGCAATGTGCTTAATGTTGAGACATCGAATAACACAGCATCAGGCTGATAAAATGAGCCAATCATATTTTTGCCTTGTGGATGATTGATTGCCGTTTTCCCACCTACTGCACTATCATGAGCTAATATAGTCGTTGGACATTGAAAAAAAGGAATACCTCTCATAAATGTCGATGCAACGAAGCCAACGACGTCTCCAGAAGCGCCTCCACCTAGAGCAAAGGCGATTGTTTTTCTTGTGCAGCCTACTTCAAGCAAAAATGAATGACACGCCATAAACGTTTCTACAGCTTTACTTGATTCTCCTGCTGGTAATTCGTATACATGCACAGCTTTTTTACTAATTAATTCAAGAGGCTTTAGTAAATTTTCTAAATGAAGTTTCGCAACCACTTCGTCAACAAAAATAACTACATGGTCAGCTTTTTGTAATTGCTTTTCATAAAGAGTCAATGCACTTTCGTATATGTGTGAACCCACATAAACGTTATAGTGCTTATTTTTCGTATCGATTGAAATGGTCTGCATAAATTAGAACTCCTTTGTATAAGCTCGGTACTGATTAATCGAATCGACAAGTTGAGGCATTTGATCACTATGGAATTTTTCTAAAATCGCATTTGCAATTTCCCAAGCTACGACATGCTCAGCAACAACAGAAGCTGCAGGTACTGCACAACTGTCTGAACGTTCAATACTTGCTTTAAATGGCTCTTTAGTTGAGATATCTACACTTTGTAGAGGTTTGTATAAAGTTGGGATGGGTTTCATCACACCACGAATCACAATTGGCATTCCTGTAGACATACCACCTTCAAGTCCACCCAAACGATTCGTTGTTCTTGTATAACCTTGGTCTTGATCCCACACAATTTCATCATGAACTTGACTTCCTGGCTTACGTGCCATTTCAAATCCCATGCCAACCTCAACACCTTTAAAGGCATTAATACTCATCACAGCCATTGCCAGTTTAGCATCAAGTTTTCGGTCATAATGAACATAACTTCCTACTCCTGCTGGCATACCCTCGACTATTACTTCAACAACCCCACCAATAGAGTCACCGTTTTCTTTTGCTTCATCAATTGCTTTAACCATTAACTTTGAAGCTTCTTGGTCAACGCAATATACGGGATCGGCTTCAACAATTTCTCGTATTTGTGAAACAGATAAACTTTCACTTTTCTTTACATCTGCTTTAACTCCACCAATTTCAGTTACATGGGAGACAATACTGATACCAAGTTCAGACAACAGCTGTTTCGCTACTGCTCCTACCGCAACTCGCACTGTTGTTTCACGTGCTGACGATCGTTCTAATACGTTGCGCAGGTCTGTATGACCATATTTCATGCCACCTACTAAATCTGCGTGGCCAGGCCGTGGACGCGTAATTTGACGCTTAACATCTTCGGGATTTAATCCTTCTACTAAAGGTTCAATGCCCATTACATGTGTCCAATGTTTCCAATCGTCATTTGTTACAACTAGTGCAATAGGAGAACCTAATGTCTTCCCGTGACGCACACCTGACGTAATATCAACTGTGTCTGTCTCAATTTGCATACGTCGGCCTCGACCATGTCCTCCCTGTCTTCTTTTTAAATCTTTATTTATCATTTCTGCAGTAATATGTAATTGTGCAGGTAAACCTTCTATAATGGCGGTCAATTGTGGACCGTGAGATTCTCCAGCTGTTAAATAACGCATAACGCTTTCCCCCTTCAACTCGCTAAAGTGTTTTAAAACACTATAACACAAATTATTTTGAATTTCATCGTTCATTTCCGCAAATAAATGTCCTAAATTTATCTTGAGTTAGATAGAAGGTTGATGTTCTATTAACAAAACCATAGGTTAAGGGTTTAATATTTGTTAAGTACTTCTAATCATACACCTTCTGAACCGTTTATTGAATTCTTGTTAATTCAACATAGACGTTTTTCCTTCTCTTTTTACATATATACATTATAGCGTACAGATAATTGAGAAATTAGAAAAAGCAGTCAAATGAAAAATCATTTGACTGCTTTCTTTTATTAGTTAATCCAGTTGTTAGCATCTTTCGTGTAAGAAACTAGCTCTTCTTCTTTAAAGAATAGACCGATTTCACGAACAGCGCTATCTGCCGAGTCAGAACCATGAATAATGTTTTTGCCAACTGTTACAGCAAAGTCCCCACGGATTGTCCCTGGAGCAGATTCTTTAGGGTTTGTAGCTCCTGTCATCAAACGACCAACAGAAATTACATTTTCACCTTCCCAAACCATTGCGAAAACTGGTCCAGATGTAATGAACTCAACTAGTTCGCCGAAGAAAGGACGTTCTTTATGTTCGCCGTAGTGTTCTGCAGCAAGTTCAGGTGTGATTTGCATTAATTTAGATCCAACTAATTGGAAGCCTTTCTTTTCGAAACGACCTACGATTTCGCCGATCAAGTTACGTTGTACGCCATCAGGTTTTACCATTAAAAATGTTCTTTCCATAATAAACACTCCATTTCAATTGAATCTTAGTAGAATTATCCCCACTTTACAGAGAACTTTATTCACCCTAAAAAATATTACCATTGTCTATACATTTGTTCAACATTTTAAAATTCACGTTTCCCCATATAAAGCGCGATATCCCTTAATGATTTTTTTGCAGGGGATGAGGGTAGTGCATCAATTTCTTTTAATGCTTTTTGTAAATACCGATTGCTAATCGCTTTTGATTTAGGAATTGCGTCTGATTCTCGAATTCTTTTAACCAGTGCAAGTCGCTCGATTTCAGTCATATTTCCAGAAATAGCATGTTCTAGAGCAGGTCTAAATTCGGGTGAATCCTTTAGAAAGAGAATCGGTAATGTAATATTCCCTTGAATTAAATCAGACCCTGCTGGCTTACCTAATTCTTTATCTGTAGAAGTAATATCCAAGATATCATCAATAATTTGGAATGACATACCTACATAATAGCCGAATCGTTTTAAATGATTGGCGGTTTTCTCATCAGCACCTGACACTACAGCACCTAGATGACAGCTCGATGCAATCAATAAAGCGGTTTTTCTTTTAATGCGCCTAAAATAATCTTGAAGTCGTTGATCTAATTTAAATTTATCTTCAATTTGAATAATTTCTCCTACACATATCTCTACCATTGTGTAAGAAAGTATACGATGCGCTAATGGGTTTTTAATATTTGTTATGTATTCAAGCGCACGGGCAAAAATAAAATCGCCAGTATACATGGCGACTCGATTATTCCATTGAGCTTTAACAGTTAACTTCCCACGTCTCATTTGTGAATCATCAATCACATCATCATGTACTAGAGAAGCCATATGTATAAGTTCTAAAGGAACTGCGACATCTTTCATTTGTTGAATTTGATAATGACCAAATTTAGCTGCAAGTAAAACAAAAACGGGTCGCATCCGTTTTCCGCCCGCTTGTAATAAATGAAGAGAAGCTTCATTGAGTAAGTCTGAAGACGAGTTTACCGCTTTTTCTAATTCTTTTTCAATGAGATCTAAGTCTGAACGCATTTCAGAATAGAGCATCTTCAACTTCATCTTTTCCACCGCAACTAACCTTCTCCCAATAATTAAACTTTTTTAATACCAATATGTCTTGCGGCAGCTCCACCGCTATATGGCTTATATTCTACCTGAACAAATCCAGCTTGTTCGAGCATTTTTGCAAGTGCTTTCATCCCTGGGAAATCTTTAGCAGATTCTTGTAACCAAGAATATTCTTTGTAGCTCTTCGCAAAAAACTTACCAAAGACTGGCATCACATATTTAAAATAAAAACGAAACAGTTGCTTAAATACTGGCACATCAGATTGAGATGTTTCTAAACAAACAAACATACCGCCTGGTTTGAGAACGCGATGAATTTCTTTTAATACTTGCATATAATCCGGAACATTACGCAAGCCAAAACCAATCGTGACATAGTCAAACGTTGAATCAAGAAAAGGTAATTCCATTGCATTGCCATGGAGTAACTCAATTTGTGGAAAAGCTTTCACTTTCTCATAACCAACATTCAACATATTTTGGCTGAAATCTAACCCAATTGCTTTTCCTTCTCGCCCAACCGCTTGTCCCATAGAAATAGTCCAATCAGCAGTTCCGCAACAAACATCGAGCGTTGTGCTCCCTGGCTCAACATTTATACGAGACATAGTGTCTTCACGCCATTTTTTATGTTGTTGAAAGCTTATGACTGAATTCATTTTATCGTAATTACCAGAAATCTTTTCAAATACTTCATGTACGCGTTGCTCTTTAGTTTTGGTCAAGACAATGTCACCTTTCTCTCATAACTGACACTTGCTCATTCAATCGTAGTCCATACAAATTCACTAAGAATTGTTGAACAGAATCGCTGAGTAGGCAAGATTGTAATAGTTCTTCCATCATTTTATTTTTTTGTGTTGCTAGTTCCTGATTCAATAATACAAGCCAAGTTTGAGAAAAACCAAATTCAAATTCACTTTGGGCTAAGGATTCTTGGAAACGAGATGCTTTTCCTTGTTTTACAAGTTCTAACTCATATGCAATACGATGAATTAGTAAACCGCGGCGAGCAAAAGGTTTATACATTGCAAAATTAAAATGATCATAAAACTGTTCAATGGATAGACTTTCTATCGTTTGAATAGTCTCCATCCATTTTTCAAAGGATTGCTTTACATCGTCGTATACAGATGCTTTTTTCTCACTAATATCAATAATTCCATTTGATAATGAACGAATTAATTCAATATTAGATAGCCTTGCTAACATTTGATAGTAAAGGCCACTATAATAATCCCCTGCTAAAACTGTTAATTGCTGACTTTTAGAAGATGCGTTTAATTCTTTTATTTGATCATGTGCCGATAGAGCACTATAAATAACTGCTACTGAAATAGCAGACTTTTCATGTTCATCATTCCACCGATTCCCGTTTAGTAAAGGAAGCAGCAAAAAATATAAGCGGTCTTCGCGAAGATCCGGATCTCCCGCATGTTTACGAAGAGTCCGATGACGAACCTGATCTAATATTTTTGTTTTCAATTGTAGGATTGTATGTTGAATGATTTGTTCGGTCATCGTACATGCTCCATTTCGCTATATTGCCGGTGTCGTATTTTGTCATTATAGCACAGCATGCCTAGTCATTCACTTAGACATAACCTATTTTTTAGTTTCACTAAAAATCGTGCCATGTGTTGTTTGTATTTCTGCTTTACCACGGATTTTCATTGCTGAAGTATGTTCAGTAAATTGTGCAACCATAACTTCACCACAATCTAATTTCTCGGAGTGATGAAACTTGGTGTCTGTGCCTCTTGTAAGACCAATTACATTAACACCATCTTCTTCTGCACGAATTACAATGTATTCTGTTTGTGCCATTATACACTCTCCTTTATGAACCAAATTGTCTATATAATATATCATAGCATATCCTATTTCCCGAAGTTTACATGCTCATTTCATTTGTATGAATGACAATATCTCACTACGTTTAACATGATCTTGTTCATAGATTCCACGTGCAACGGCAGTTACAGTTTTTGCTCCAGGTTTTTTTATTCCTCGCATGGTCATACACATATGCTCTGCTTCGATTACAACATAAACACCATAAGGTTTTAGCATCTCCATAATAGAATCTGCAATTGTAGAAGTAATTCGTTCTTGTAGTTGTGGACGTCTAGCAGTTGTTTCAACAGCTCGTGCTAATTTACTTAGACCCGTAACAACTCCACCTCTTGGAATATAGGCAATGTGAGCTTTACCGTAAAAAGGCACTAAGTGATGTTCACACATCGAATGAAAAGGAATATCTTTAACCAATACTAATTCTTCATGTTCTTCGTGAAAGACTGTTTTAAAATATTCTTTTGGATCTTCATTCAATCCTGAAAACATTTCAGCATACATTTTCGCAACACGTTTTGGTGTTTCGATTAAGCCTTCACGTTGTGGATCTTCGCCAACTGCTTCAAGAATCATTTTTACTGCTTCTTCTATTTTTTGTAAATTTACTGTTGACACGACGGACGCCTCCTAATAGTTAAAACACACCTTTAATCGCCCTAATTATGGCGCTTTGTATTCTTGAGTAAAGTAGTGGACACAAAGTGAACTTTTAATTCGCATCATGTACTAACGGGGTTATGAAAGACATCTTATTACCTTTTATATATAAGTGAATCGTAGCACACCATTAAATGTTACGCAAAATCGGTTGATTCGTCTATATTTTTTTCAAAAAAACAACTTACAGCCAAAATAGTCTAAACTGAAGTTTTCTAATACTGATATTTTAAATAATTTTTTTCAAAGTGTACTAAGAAATCGAAAAGCGTTCTTACAAGCCTAAAAGCATAAAATTAAAAAAGAACGGCTTTTGTGAAAAATTCACAAAAGCCGTTCTTATGTACGTGCAAACACGATTTACTTAACCGCGTCCTTAAGAGCTTTACCTGGTTTAAAAGCAGGTACTTTGCTTGCAGCAATGTCAATCTCCATACCTGTTTGTGGGTTACGACCCTTACGAGCAGCACGTTCACGAACTTCAAAGTTACCAAATCCAATAAGTTGGATCTTTTCACCTTTTGCAAGAGCATCTTGTATTGTATCAAATACAGCATCAACTGCTTTAGAAGAATCTTTTTTAGACATATCTGCCGCTTCAGCTACAGAGTTTACTAATTCAGTTTTATTCACACCATTCACCTCCTCTCAAAGGGGATGGAATCTCAATCATGTAAAAAGAGTATCATAACCAAAAAGGCTACGCAACAATATTCCTGCGACAATTGCCAAGTTAATGCAGAAAAACCATAAAAAAAAGGAGAAAAGGACTTTTCGCATAGGTAAATGCGAGGTCCTTTGCTCTTTTACAGGATAAATGTAACCATTCCACGATCGCCTTCATTAACCATACGTTCTATCGTTTCACGCATACGTTTCTTCGCATGTGTAGGAACAGCCTCTGTTTTAAAACGCATACTTTCTTTTAACATTTCGTGTAGGGGAGTTCCGAATAATGAAGTCTCCCATAACGCTTCACGATTATGATAATATGCCTCTTTTAAATCTTTCAATAGCTGTTGACTATGAAATTCAGAGCCAATTAAAGGTGAGAATTCAGCATCCATATCAACGCGGATGATGTGCAGTGAAGGTGCTTTTGCTTTCATTCGTACACCGAAGAAATCATTTTGTTTAATTAATTCTGGAGCAGATGGTTGGAAATCTTGAACCGATGGTAATGAAACACCATAGCCACTTTCTTTGGCCATTTCTATGGCTTCGTGAAATCGAAGATAAGATTTTTTTGCATATGATGATTCTTTTACATATAAAAGCCAGTCTTTTTTCGTAACAATTGGTTCTTCCAAGAAGTCAAGATAGGCTGATTGAAATGCTTCATTAGTTAAATCAACTTGAATTGAAGCACTACCTTTCCCTGCATCTACTTCAATTACCTCAGCATGTTCAACATAAGGCTCTTTTGCTAAAAACGATGCCAAATCCTTAACATCACGTATTTTCGCAACTTGTTTAGACCATGACTCTAATGAATTTTGAAGAGATTGAGTTAAAGGATGATCACTCTCTAGAACATCCATCCATTCAGGTTTTAATAGCTCAAATGTGGTAACAGGAAATTCATAAAGCGCTTCTTTTAAGACGTGTTGAATTTCCTGGACAGTCATTTTATCAACCGCTGCTGCAATGACCGGCACGTTGTATTTGTTTTGTAACTCCGCGCGTAATTTACCTGTTTGTTCATAAGCTGGGAATTTACTATTTAACAATACTACAAATGGTTTGCCAATTTCTTTTAATTGACCAATAATTTCCTCTTCCACTTGCTCTAGAGCTGCTCTAGAAATATCATTTACAGAACCATCCGTTGTCATGACAATCCCAATGGTGGAGTGATCTCTAATCACTTTATCTGTACCAATTCGAGCAGCTTCTTGAAACGGGATTGGTTCGTGATGCCACGGTGTGTGAACCAACTTAGGACCGTTCTCATCTTCATAACCTTTTGCACCATCAATAATATAACCTACACAATCCGCCAGGCGAATATTAAAGCGGAATGCGTCATCGCCGACTTGAATACTAGTACCATGAGCTGGTACAAATTTCGGTTCGGCCGTCATAATTACTGGACCAGGAGAGCTCTGAGGTAGTTCATCTTGGGCACGAAGTCTGTCCACTTCATCCGTCATATTCGGGATTACTAAACTTTCCATTACTCGTCTGACAAAAGTTGATTTCCCAACTCGTACTGGTCCAACAACACCGATATATACATCTCCATTTGTCCGTTCGGCTATTTGCTGATATAGCTCTTCAGTCATATCATTATCCCCTTTCCTACGCACTTTATCGTATGCACAAAAAAAACGTTTCATGCATATGCATGAAACGTTTGTCTTTATTTCTCTAATAAAAATTCTGGTTCATTATTTTCATTAACCGTATACGGAAGTGAATAGGCTGGAACAACAGGGTATTTATCAACAAGAAGATAGCGAATATCTTCTCCAGGTTTGACATCCGGATTATCTTGTTGAAGAATTCGGTTTAACTCAATCGAATAATCGATGTAAATAGTTCCATTTCCAATGGCAACTAATGGGAGATTCACATCTGAATATGGGCTAGGAACAGTTTGTTCATCTTCATAACCCATAATTTTATAATCTAATTTGTAAACATTTTCAGCTACTTTTCCAGCAATCGGACCGTAACCATTAATTTTAATTTGAACATTTAATTCTCTAATTTTTGTTGCAGAACGTAAGTCGACTAATTTGACCGTCGGGTTTTCTTCAACGTTCATAATTACATATTGAAATAAACCACCCTTTTCGTAGGCATTTGGTGGTATTTCACTTAAATATGTAGGTACAATTTTTTGGAAGTCGATTGGGTATTTAATGTATTGGTCAACTTCTTGTTCTCTCGTTTTTATCGGTAATAAACCACCTGACGATTCTTGATATTTCTCAACAGCTGCTTGAACAGATGCCAATTGATCTTCATAAGGTCTTTGGCTCTCAACACTTATAGATTCAGGCAACATGCATCCCGACAACAATATTGTGCTAATAATAAATACATAAACAAGTATTTTTTTCATTGCGCCACCTTACGACCTTCCAGTAGGACCGCTAAATACAATATATATCATACTTAAAAATCCACTTATTAGAAGTACATACGCTACAAGTGCAAAAATAAACTTAATCAATCGATTATTTATTTTGTTTCTACTAATATAAATTAACCCCATAGAGATCATCATAAATCCCATAGATGCAAAAGAAACCCACATTTTATCTAATGATGACATAAATTTAACCACCCTTCACTGTCTCTCGACCCGTAATTATAGCACGAAAAAACAAGAGGTGCAGACCTGCTACCCTCTTGTTTTGTGACGATTTAAAGATATTCAAATAAGTCTTCCATTTCATGCTTTTTGACGCGGTCCATTAATTGATCAACCGCTTGTTTAGGATCGACTTTTTCAAATAACACAGAATAAAGAGCACTTGTTATTGGCATGGGTACCTGATGAAGTTTAGACAACTGGTATGCAGCTTTCGTGGTTCGAACACCTTCGACAACCATACCCATTTGTTCTAATACCTCATCTAACTGCATGCCTTTACCTAACATGTTTCCTGCACGCCAGTTCCTTGAATGGACACTTGTACATGTCACAATTAAGTCACCTATTCCTGTTAAACCTGAAAACGTTAAGGGGTTTGCTCCCATTTTAGTTCCAAGACGAGAAATTTCAGCAATACCTCTAGTAATTAAAGCAGCCTTAGCATTATCACCGTACCCTAAGCCATCTGATATCCCGGCAGCTAATGCAATAATATTTTTTAGCGCACCACCAATTTCAACTCCAATGACGTCTGAATTGGTATAAACGCGGAAATAACTCTGCATAAATAAATCTTGTATTTTTTCAGCGCTCTGAATATCTTCACAAGCAGCTGTTACAGTAGTCGGATGTTTTAAGACCACTTCTTCAGCGTGACTTGGGCCTGATAGGACTACAATTTCTTGAATTAAATCAGAGGGTAATTCCTCTCGCATCACTTCAGATATACGTTTTAAGGAATCAGGTTCTATCCCTTTAGATACATGGACAAAAAGAATAGGCTCTTGAATCCATTCTTTGATATTACGACACACTTCACGTATACCTTTAGTAGGAACAGCCATCACTATTATTTTCCCATGGGTGGCTGCTTCTTTTAAAGATGAAGTTGCTATCACTGTATTTGGTAATACTGTATCTGGTAAATATTTTTTATTTGTATGTTGATTATTAATTTCATTTGCTTGGTCTTCACGATGTGACCATAACAAACAATTGTGACCATTTTGCGAAAGGACAATACTTAGAGCGGTCCCCCAACTACCGGCACCTAAAACAACTACATTTTGCATGTTAGTAACTCCTTTACTGAAAACAGCTTATGTTCTAGCACGAATAATAAGTCGAATTGGTGTCCCTTCGAAATCGAATGCTTCACGAATTCGGTTTTCAAGGAATCGTTCATATGAGAAATGCATAATTTCTGGTTCATTTACAAACACGACAAATGTTGGTGGTTTGATAGCAACTTGTGTAGCGTAGTATATACGCAGACGACGACCTTTGTCTGAAGGGGCAGGGTTTCTAGCTACTGCGTCTTCAATTACCTCGTTTAAGATACTTGATGTCACACGCATTGCATGGTTTTCACTGACACGGTTGATAACTGGTAAAACTGAATGTACACGCTGTTTTGTGACCGCTGAAACAAAAATAATTGGCGCATAGTCTAAGAATAAGAAATGATCACGAATCAATTTGGTTGTTTTATTCATCGTTTTCTCATCTTTTACAACTTTATCCCATTTATTCACAACGATAACGATAGCTTTACCCGCTTCGTGAGCGTATCCAGCAATTTTTTTATCTTGCTCTTGAATTCCTTCTTCTCCGTTTAATACGACTAAAACAACGTCAGAACGTTCAATTGCTTTTAATGCACGAAGTACACTATATTTTTCAGTGCTTTCATAAACTTTACCCTTTTTACGCATTCCGGCTGTATCAATTATGACATAAGGTTGATCTTCATATTCATATTGAGTGTCAATTGCATCACGAGTAGTACCCGCAACATCACTAACAATTACACGGTCATCGCCTAAGAAACTATTCACTAACGAAGACTTCCCTACATTTGGTCGTCCAATTAATGAAAACTTAATAACGTTTTCAGGATATTCTTCTTCATCTTCTTCTGGGAAACTTTTTGCTACTGCATCTAATAAATCACCTAGACCTAGTCCGTGAGAACCTGAAATCGGGAATGGTTCACCGAATCCTAAAGAATAGAAATCGTAAATCATCGGGCGCATATCAGGGTTATCAATTTTATTAATTGCTAACACAACAGGTTTTTTTGTTTTATACAACATTTTCGCTACTTGCTCATCTGCAGATGTAACTCCTTCTCGACCATTGGTCAAGAAAATAATAACGTCTGATTCTTGGATCGCAATTTCAGCTTGTGCTCGAATTTGATCTAAATAGGGCTCGTCCCCAATATCAATTCCGCCTGTATCAATAATATTAAATTCATGAGTTAACCAATCAGCCGCGCTGTAAATACGGTCACGTGTTACACCTGGAATATCTTCCACGATGGAAACGCGCTCCCCAACAATTCGATTAAAGATTGTTGATTTTCCTACATTCGGGCGACCGACGATTGCTACTACCGGTTTGGGCATATCTATTACATCCTTCCAAATTCATCTCTAAGGTATTATACATAAGAATAGAGCAAAACGCTATGAAAGCTCGACATCTAGAAACATGAAGCAGGGGAATTTATCTACGGAGATGACCAATAAATATATTACTGTGATTATAACTCATACTTTAAAGCAGGCAATTACGAATGATTTGATTATCGCTGAAAAGCTTAGAAGAGCATAATGACAACAACATTCTACATTCTTTTACCACCAAAAAAGACCTGATTCGCTTTTTAGGCGAGGGTAGTGACCCCTTAAATTTAGAGTTTTATTTATGCAGCTGATTGGTTGGCATGAGTTCGGTATTTTACTGGACTCAAGCCGGCCAGTTTTTGTTTAATCCGTTCATGGTTATAGTAATAGATATAACGTTCAATTTTCTTCCTCAATTCTTCATACGACATTAATTCTTCACCGTAATACATTTCTTGCTTAAGTAAGCCAAAGAAGTTTTCCATCGTCGCATTGTCTGCACACGTTGCTTTTCGAGACATGCTTTGAAAAATTTTGTTCGTTTTTAATGTTTTCACCCATTTATTATGCTGGTAATGCCAGCCTTGATCGGAGTGAATCGTTGTTCGATAGGTGGCTTCCTTTTTAATGATTTTAATTGCTTGATCTAGTGGTGCTAAAACAAAATCCAATGTTGGTCTTTTCGAAATCCCATAAGAAATAATTTCGCCATTATAGAGGTCTAAAATCGGACTTAAATACAGCTTTTCATCGCCTGTACATTTAAACTCTGTTACATCCGTTACGAGTTTTTGGAGAAGATAAGGTGTCGTAAATCGACGGTTTAGACGGTTTTTAGCGACTTTTCCAACTTTTCCTTTATATGAATTATAACGAGATTTACGTTTGAACTTCACACACTTTAAATTCAGTTCCCCCATAATTCGTTGTACTTTTTTATGGTTAATGATATAGCCTTGCGCTCGCAATTCTAAGTAAATCCGGCGATAAC
>NZ_AMGD01000072.1:0-352 GCF_000297555.1 Paenisporosarcina sp. TG-14 | reverse complement strand
CGCGACGGATAAACGAGATTTTTTCGATAATCTTCAATTTGGCCAACTTCCGAATGGCACGACGAATCGTCGCATCTGACTTCGATAATGCCTTCATAATCGTTTCTACTTTCAAATGAGCAGCTCCTGGAAATTTACAGCAGTAGCGACTAATTAAAGAAAGTACGTCACGATCCGTTTGAATTAATTCGTTGTAATGGGCATTGATATGCTGCTGAACATGTAAGTCCATCTCTTTGACGCTAGTAAATGTTTGATACTCTGATAAATAATACATAGTGTGCTCCAATCGCCACGTTCTCTACTTTTTAAGTAGTGGGCGTTTATTTGTTTGTTTGGATATCAGGTGATT
>NZ_AMGD01000071.1:0-10869 GCF_000297555.1 Paenisporosarcina sp. TG-14 | reverse complement strand
GTCGCCGCTCTGCACTCCAATCAACTAAGAGAATATAGGAAACATTAGTTCAAATAGATATAGAAAACAAGTGAGATTCCTTGTAGAACAAAAGTCGACCAAAACCATCATCCAGGAGGGAACTCACTTGTTACATTCTAATAGTATTTAATCTTTACTCTATATTCAAGATCCAAACATTACGAAAACTTCATAAAAAGAAGTGACTTTTAAAGGGAAAGTATGTAAATATGTCTTGGAAAATTGACATACAACTCTACACATATTGCGAAGGGTTCGGTGTCAGCAACATTGACTATCTAGATCTGTTTCACCCTTAATTTCAAGTTATATGAGAACATGTTTAAAAACGTTAAGATAACTTCTTCCGTTCATAGAAAACAGTTTTATTTACCCTTACAATAACGGAAGAATTGAAGGGATTAACAATATAATCAAAGTATTGAATCGTGTCGCATTGTTTTTGTTCGCTTTGTTTATCAGCTGGTTTTAATTTAAAAGTGTAAAATAATAAGGTTTTTGTAATTCCTGAAATTTCTATATTGCAGTATAATCCTACTCTTAAGCATGTCACTGGATCATGCAATTTATATATTCTTATCCAATTTTAACGTGCAATTTTAGTTGCTTGGAGTGCAAGATGGCGAGAAAACATGTGCTCCTGCGGTTACTCGTCGCAAAGATATTGGACGAATGACAGTTCGTCCAATATCTTTCCAGCGGGAAAAGCGCGAGCTGAAGACCCCACAGGAGCGTGTTTTTCGCGACGAGGAGGCTGAAGCCGTGCCCGCGGAAAGCGTCCATCTGTTTCTGCATCGCTTTGCTAGCTTCGAAACATGAAAGTGCGCTGGAACGGAAAGCAATGGGATACTTGACTAATCGTAAGAAAAGACTGCCGTAAAAATTCAGTTTTACTGACTTTCTGGACCGTCCCGCGACAATTAAATAATAGCCGACTAAAATTCTTCACCAACGTCATTTGACAAATAACCAAGAAAAGCACCTGTCGGCAATGCGACAGGTGCTCAACATAAATATTATCCTAAAGTTAGAAGTTCCTTTAGATCTTCATCTGCCATTTCCGTAATCCATTTACTTGATTGAATTAAGTCTTCGGATAATGCTTGCTTATCGGCAAGCAACTTATCGATTTTTTCTTCAATCGTACCAATCGTCACAAACTTATGCACATGCACAAAACGTGTTTGACCAATGCGATATGCACGGTCGGTCGCTTGATTTTCGACGGCAGGATTCCACCAACGATCGGCATGCAAAACATGGTTAGCAGCTGTTAAATTAAGTCCCGTTCCGCCCGCTTTCAACGACAAAATAAACACAGGGAATTCTTTTTCTTGGAACGCTTCAACTAAATTGTCACGCTGCGCTTTTGGCATACTTCCTGATAAAAATGGTGGATCAATGTCGTGTAACTCACTTAAACAATGTTGTAATAGGTGACCCATGCCGATGTACTGGGTGAAAATGAGACATTGCTCACCACGAGCCGCAATTTCAGCTGCAAGTGTCACAATGCGCGCTAATTTTTCAGAACGCTCCATCATATACTCCGCTTCACCAAACCCCTCTTTTAAATAAAGGGCTGGATGATTACACAATTGTTTCAGCTTGGTTAACATTTTTAAGATAAGTCCTTTTTTCTCAAAACCTGTTAATGTTTCGAGCTTGAACAGCGTTTCTTGAATCAAGCTTTCGTAAAGTGCCGCTTGCTCGGTCGTTAACGGGCAATACTCGCGTTGTTCTTGTTTATCTGGAAGATTTAACAGCAACTCTGGATCTTGTTTTGTACGTCTTAATAAGAAAGGACGGATTTTTGTACGTAATTTTTGCTTGTGATTTTCAGAGTCATCACGCTCAATCGGTGCAATATAGTTTTCTTGGAACTTCCGGAAACTGCCTAAATATCCTTTGTAAATGAAGTCGAAAATCGCCCATAACTCAGACAATCGATTTTCAACTGGTGTTCCAGTTAATGCTAAATGGTGTTCACCACGTAATTTACGAATGGCACGGCTTTGTTTTGTATGCATATTTTTAATATTTTGGGCTTCGTCAAGCGTCACACTTGACCACTCGATTTCACTTAAAGATTCAGCATCTTGTGAAGCCGTACCAAACGTGGTTAACACTACATCTGGTTTTATATTTTGAAGAAAGGCAGCTGTGGATTCTTCTTTTGAACGTGTTTGGCCATAATGCACATGAACATCTAAGTCAGGTGCAAAACGCGCCAACTCTTTTTGCCAGTTTCCTAAAACAGATGTTGGACAAATGATGAACGATGGCTTAGTCGTTTTATTGGTCCGGTGCACATGTAGTAAATAGGCAATCAACTGTACAGTCTTTCCGAGCCCCATATCATCCGCTAAACAAACGCCAAATCCTTGCTCACGCATAAATACGAGCCAATCAAATCCTTCTTGTTGATAAGGACGTAGCTCTGTTAAAAGGTGAGGAGAAACAATGGTTGTAGGTAATTCTTTTTTATCTTGAAGCTGTTCCAAATACTTCTTTAGTGATTGATTTAGCTCGAATTGGAATAACGGATCATCTTCATCTTCGCTATCTTCACCTTGTACCAATGCATCTGGCAACTCACGAAATAGCAATTCTTTGACGGTCCAGTTTTCGGTTTCCGTTTGGTCCATTAATTGACGAATCTCATGCATCCAGTTTGAATCTATACGGAACCACTCATTTCCAGCACGAATGTATTCACGATTTTCTTCAACCATTTGTTTGAATTGATCTTCTGAAATGGCTTGGCCGTTTAAGGAGAAATTCCAATCGAACGTCAAAATTTCATTCAATCCGGCAGTCGTTTTAAATGAAGTGGTATTCGCATTCGATTTGACACGAAGTTTTGAGTCCTTCACGACTTTTAACCAAGCAGGCAAAATGACTTCAAAACCAAGTGCTTGCAACCGGGCAGCATCATCACGTAAGAAGTGACGAACATCCAAATCACTTAAATTACGGGATAAAAAAGATTCTGGACTCGCTTCAATATTCATCAAGTCGAGTATTTGGGTTTGCGTCTCATAGACATAAGGTGCGTGAATTTTCCATTTATCCGGTAAAGCATCTGAAATTGAAGATTGCTTCTTTCGAACAGGCGGTGTCCAGTGCGAAGAACTTCTCTTCCCACGAACGACTGTTTCAAGAAGCCAATCTTCTGAAAAAGATTCAGGTTCAGACAAACGAAGTGCCACGTTGACATCTGCATGACCACTTTGTGGTTGTAAGGGCCATCCACCTTGTTTGAAAAAGGGCAGGAGTGTTGGAATATCCGAAAACGTTAAACCGGCACTGTAAAGCTTTTGTTGGATAGCAGAAGTAAGCATTGCTTGTGCCTCATCACTTACATCCTCTGCATGAAGGACTAGCGACTCGTCTTCAATACTAAGTTGATCCCACAGCGTTGGAGAACTCCACAAACTTGAGGCTTGCTGAATTGTTGAAATGGTTACATCATCTTCTTGGGCTCTCCCACTAACATGTACATAAGGATGTATATTGGATTGAGAAAAAAGTTCCACTAGCTCTAATGTTTGAAAGCGAGATTCTTCATCGTGATGTAAACCATAAAAAGATGGTTCATGTTGAAAGGAAATAAACGAAATCCATTGTTCGGTAAATAACCGTATACCGTCATCGTTATAGGCATGTACGGTCGTAAAACCATCATCCGTTTTTTCGAATGACAGAATTAGGTTTTTCATAAAAGGCGATACACTGGAAGTCATAATGGCAAGTTTCCTTTCTGTATCTCCTCTTGGAGAGCACGTAAGCGTTTATATTTTAGTTGTACTTCGTTCACATAGTCATTCCAATAATCGGTTTTGCCACTTTTCTTAGCAGCTGATTTCATTTTTTTCCAAATACGAACGGCCTGTTTATAATTATGGCGATTTCGTTCACGCACTTCACTGACCGCAAGAACATGATAAAAAGGCAGTACCGTTTCAGGTGCTTCCTGTAACACGGTCTTCATGCCACAAGACTCCGCATAATCAAGTGTTGACTCAAAGCGGTGATGCAGAGCAACCCAGTCTTTAAAACGGCTTTGTTCAATTAAGAAATCTGAATAGGCGCGTACACCAAACGTTCCAAATTGCCAAAAAAGTTGTTCGCGTTCCGCGTCTGGAATGTCAATAAATTTGTACAACTCATATAATTTGGATACGAACAAAGAACGGTTCCAAGCAGACAAATGACTATTTACATAATCAAAAATATGTGGACGCATCGCATACAAAATGGTTGTTAATGAGGTTAAATCATCTTGTTCTTTTGCTAGCTTGGCTAGGTGCATCCATTCAGGCATATTGCTAGCATGAACTGTTTCTGTAATGAGTTGTAATTCATCCTTTTTCTTAAGCAACACACAGAAGAATGCCCGGAATAAGTCGTTATTAAAACCTTTTAATTCATTTAAGTAAGAAAATTCTTCTTCACGTCGGGTTTTTTCTGAAAATAAAATAACCCAAAATGCATGTAGCAAATTGAAACGAAGATCAACCATTGCTTCAAAATCGTAGACGATATAACGTACATGCAAAACGAGCGCATCATAAAAAGCATCCGCTGCGAACAAACGTGGTTTATTCGAAAGATTCAACAACTGATGTTGCATTTCTTCAATATCCGCTTGAATCGAGGAACGAAACATACTTTCGTTTAGCTCTTCAGTGGATTCAAACAATAAGCGTATTAACATCGTACGTGTATATATATCGTAAATAGGCTGCCATTCGCGTTCAAAAGGCCTATACTTCTTTAGTTTTTGCTTCATTTGCATAATTGAGTTGTCGATATAATAACGCTCTTTCCAAGACCAATCAGCCGAAACTGCATCAAACGCCGATTGAACAATTGCGTTCCAACTTTCAGGCGTACGTTCATTTGAAAGCAGAGAAAGTTGCTCTGTCTTTTTCGAACGCCATTCTTGAACCCACTCGGATAAAGAAAACTTTTGCATATATAAACTAAAAATGACAGCTAAACTGTGACGGCATAGACGATTTTCAGGACAATTACACTTCACTTGCTCATCAAGTAAATAAATAGTGACAATGACAGGAGTAACATCCTGAACTTTTGCTGTTAATACATGTTCGTAAGGATCATACGAAAGTGTACTTACTGTCCCATTACGAACAGAGAAGGATGCGCGACGTACAAGCTCTTCATCTTCTTTAATAGAAGGGTGCAGGTCATCAGAAATAGTCTCCATCCATTGTTGGATATGAGTTTGGTAACGTACGGCAATATTAAATAATGAATGGCTCAACAGTAACATCTCCAAAAAAAAAGGTTTCCTTTCATTATACGGCTTTTTGTACAAAACCGTAAGCGAAATGAAACAATTAAGATAGTAAATGAAAATAATCTGTCAAAAATACATATAAATTTTAAAATTTACATAGTAAACAGGATCAAAATTATTGACGTTTACGTGACCGAGATTTCGATGGGGTAATTAAATCAACATCTCTTTAAAGTATGGGTGTCTAGTAAAATTGAAAGTTCTTTTTTTCATTGATATTATTTGTAAAATAATGTGGAATAATAGCGAAATTTGATTGCCATTAAACAGAATTTTTAGTAATATTAACTTAGTTATATTGTACCAATTAATGAGGCGAAATAACTAAAATTAAGTTAACTAAATGATGAAAGGTTGATTTATTTGCCCATACTATGAGTTCATATTACCTGGGTTACATCGAAGCGCTATAAAAAATCAAAGCGGCCAAGAATTTCTGTTTTATTTTACCCCAAAGGGAGAACGAAAATCAGCAGTTATTTTATCAAATGACAAAGGTGTGGCACGTATTAAACGTATAACCTTCAACAGTATCCAAATTGAAGATATGGAAATTGATTTTGTAAATAATAAATGCTCTTTTAGTATCAAAGAATCAATGGGAACTCAATATGAATCAACGCTTCAATACATACTGCGTGGATTTTTTATTCAATATCATGAACAAGGATATGGTTTCTTTACATTCAAGAAACCAAATAGGTAAGGCCAAAAAGACTGCCTGTTAAAAGGCAGTCTTTTTCCGAATGTGTCATGCACGAAAAGAAGGGTAGTGTGATATAATAGTAGTAGTCAGAATATTTAGTAAAAAAGGGGGGATTACAATGTTACACGTACAACTTATGAAACCATTTTATTCGAAATTAGAAGGCCAAAAAATGAAATTGGTTTTTGCATATCAATACTTTTCCATTAAGAAAGATGACGAACTTTTTCACTTCATCCCAGTAGAAGGAAAAGAAATCATTGTTAATATGAATACGTATCAAGTCGAAAACTTGTCCGAGGTCTTCGTCTTTCAAAAAGGAAATAGATTTATTCGTTTACCACTCTATCAATTATTGTTAGTTTCAGATATTCATATGCATTTACAAACTATCTTAAAACACGGGGAAGACGATAATGGCGAGATTACGAGCGATGTAAAAGAGGAAGCGAAAGAATTCATTTCGTTACTAGAAGAAGCAAATCGTAGCCGGATGATTGACTACGCACTGTTGATGAGAGATGAGAGTCTCTTTAACCGCCTAATAGACTAACCGTTGGAGGATAACCATGGGACTTAATAGAAAATGAAGACACCTACCTAAAGAAATGCGGGAGGTGTTTTTATGTGTCCATTTTTAGGTGGAAGGGCTTCTTTAATTAGTCCGGCAGATAAATTAAATAGTTCCACGTGAAATTATTGATATTCTCAAACCTAGGGAATGAAGTAGAGAGTGGCTAAACCAGAGTGCCAAAAAATAGTATCAGCTGAGGTTTCCGGATCGCTTTGGACGCAAAGCGGCTCCAACCATAACCTAGGGATTGAAAGCGAAGATAGAAGTGAGGTTGTCACTTCTATCTTCGCTTGTTCTTATAGGCAATCCTGCGGCGGGTGTGCGTCCGTCGCTCTCCTACAACCATGGCGTGCACAGTTCTTTGAATTTGGGTTAATTAGAGAAGGGACACTTATTGTCTTAAAAATAGTCGGCCGAAGATACAATTTCGGCCGATTGTTGCTACCTATAAAATATCATTCTGCGTTACTCGAAAGAAGGGATTCGCATACTATATAGTTTGCAACATCCTCTCGTAACATTTTTGAAAGAAAAGATAAAGGGCAGAACCTATAGAACCCCTGCGTCTACTCTGGTTTCCGGTTCGCTATGGACGGCAAAGCGGCTGCAATCATAACCTATGGAATGAAAGCGCAGATAGAAATGACGTTGTCACTTCTATCTGCGCTCGTTCTTATAAGCAATCCTACGGCAGGTATGCGTCCGTCGCTCTCCTCCAACCATGGCGTGTACAGTTCTTTGATTTTGGGTTAATTAGAGAAGGGACACTTATTGTCTTGAAAATAATCGGCCGAAGATACAATTTCGACCGATCTCATCTCGTTTTAAAGTATCTGCAATCCCATTTTAATAGAGAGGGATAGCATGGTTTTCGGGAGCGTAGCGAAAACAAAACCATTTAATCTTCCTCTAGAAAACACAGTGGAAATGCCTAAATAGTATCCACTTCGCTTTAGTTTCGTGGCTTTTTTCTGTTGGTGAAGGTGTATTAATAGAAGTAAATTGGTTTTGTGACCTGGAAACGACTGAACCAAGATTAGCTATTCAACTCACAAGAAAAGCCGACACATTCTGTTAGATTATGAAGTGATTGTAGTGAAAGGCGGCGACTCCAGCGGGAAAAGCGTGTTCGGTGAGACCCCGCAGGAAACGAATTGTGCACAATTCGTTTGCGACGAGTAACCGCAGGAGCATAGGTTTTTCAAGCGACGAGGAGACTCACGGACCGCCCGCGGAACGCGTCCGCCTGTAACGGAAATCAAACCTTTACTAGTCCATAAGCTTTTTCGGTGACCTCCACAGTTTTTAGTTGAAGAAGGACTTAGAGTAAATTTCTCTTGAACATAAACATGTAGCTAATGGGACGTAAGGAGATAGAGAATGATCACTGATGCACTTGAACCGATGACCCCGAACAATAAATCAACAGTATTGAAGCCGAATAGTTTGCTATATTTCATTAAAACACATCCTTTTGGGGTAGTTTTCTGCAAGAAGAAGTCTCCGTAGCTCTGATTGGCTGATCATGTTCAAAAAGAAGGGAGGCAGTTGTATCAGTCAAGAATTTCTCGGAGGAAACCGAATTGTATAGTATATTCAGAAAATTATTAGCGGAAGGTTAAAAATAGGCTTTTACTATAATAATTATCTAATTATTTTTCCGTAACAGTCATAATTCAATTTTGACGCTATATTTTGAAGTAAAATTCAATTTTACAAGCGCAAACAGGGGCAAAATTCAAATTTGCCTGAAAATATTCCCATCTGATTAAAACGCACTTACAATAAAGAAGAGCTATTAATTCCTTTTTTGGGAAAGGAAAAATAGAGGGAGATGGATAGATACATAGCGACGCGGTAAACACGGCTCATTCCTACACAACAGTGCACACAGTGTTGCCTTCGAGCCATATATCCTATCAACCTGTTTAGGTGGGGGCCTAAATCTTGTTTTCAAATCAATGCAAAAAAGGATGAGCAAAGGTGGGTGCTCATCCTTTTTTGCATTATTAGAGTGGCACTTTTCACAATTCAGTGTGTGCATGTGGATAGCATTTTGATTTCTAAAAGCAATTTGGTAAGTTTTTTGAAATTAATTACCGAACTGTAACATTTAGTCGTTCCAAATGTTGTCGGAATTTGGTAAAGTAAAGGAAGATTAATAGTTACTGGTAGGTAAGGAAAGGAACTTCAAGTTATGGTTTTTGATTTCAGATTTTGGCGATATTTCGCAAATCAGCAAGAATTAATAGGTAATCTCGGTTCGGGCACCATGCGGGGCTTCAAAAACCGTGTGTGGATGGTTGGCTTTTTTGGACTAGTCTTATATGTAGCACAAGAAATGTGGGGAATAAATACTCATCACATCACTCCCTTATACGCATTTGGTGGCGCAGATCCATATACACTAGCACGTCTCTCTTCACTTGTCGGAATTATTCTTTGGGCAGTACTCTACATGTCATTCCACTTTTTTGGCATTGCATTCCTATTAAATCGAATTACAAAAATCGAGTTATCTAGACTCGCCGTTTTACAACTGTATGTAGTGGGAATTCTTCTACTTGAAAAAGCATTATTATGGTTAACCTTTATGATGACAGGCTTTACGACGCATATATCCTTGTTTTCATTTGGACCACTTGCAGCAGCAGTTTTTGAAGACACTTTTCTTGTGTTTTTCTTCAATCAATTAACGATTTTCTCAGCGCTTATTATTGCGCTTCAAGTTCGTTTTATCCATGCCTTTACGGATATGAACCCGCGTAAATTGTTAGTTATTCTCCTTTTCATTCATATTGTCATGGCACTAATTACAGCATCAGTTGGCTTGCTTCCTCTTGAAGACTGGTTCGCCCAATACATAGAAAGGGGTGTCTTCAATGAATAAGTGGGTAACAATTGGTATATCTATAGGGATTTCGACTTTTCTTGCGACTAACGCCCTTCTGTTGTTTAGCGACAAAAGCACCGTTGCGAAAGTATTTTATGTGCATGAATACGAGCGTGTAGCTACTGGGAATTATGAAGAGAAATTACCAAAAGAATCTCTCATTGCACCCCTTAGTGTCAGCACCGTTTACGCGGAAAATGATGAAGTTATTCAAAACTGGTTAGTCAAAGATGGAGACGTCGTTACGACAGGTCAAGAACTTGCTACTCTTAACACGTCAACTGCAGACGAGCAGCGAACGCTTTGGAAATCTGAGCGTGAAGGACTTGAGCGTCAACTGACTGAAATAAACGCGACGATTAGTTCATTACAATCAGACCGAGCGAATGCTAGCGACTCAAGTAATTCAACAGGAAACTCGAGAGATACAGTTACTGAAGACACCGAAGAGCAAACAGTGAACGTTGATATTAATGTCGATGTCGGAGTTGATCTTGCTGTACAACAAGATGGTGCCTTCGCTCAAGCAATTGCATATGCCGAAGAAAGTCGATCAAAAGTGAATCAACAATTAGTCGTTGTCGATGCGCAACTTGCTCAAGAAGGAGCGGCTGCTCTAATTAGCCCAGTTGATGGAGTTGTGTCGGCTATTCGAGATAAAAATGACCGCCTTGCAATTGAGATTTATAGTAACGAAAGAATCATCGTCACATATGCGACGGACGAGCAATGGCAAGACGTAGAAGTGGACGATCGCGTACGTTTGCAAGCTGATGGAATGGATCAATCGATTGAAGGAATTGTAACGGAAATATCCCAAGTTCCTGCAACAGATTCTGATTTCTTAACAGCATATAAAGCTCTAGATCTTAAAGAACATATCAATCCACTTGCTTACTATGAAGTTCGTATTCAACCAAACGAGCCAATTGATAACTTACCATTTGGTAATAATACAAATGCTCTGGTAGTGGTAAACGAAGCGCAACAAGCTATTTCAGTCAACACTGCTTGGCTATACGATCGTTTTGAGCAGTCAGCTGTCGTACATGTTGTAAATGAAGACGGCTATTCGGTAGAAACACCTGTGACGATCCAGTTTGACTGGAAAACACGTTCGGTAATTAGTGAAGGGTTACAAAATGATTCAGTGGTGCTTTATGAACCGAAAATTAACGACTACAAATATGCACCAGCTATTTTCTTCCCGATGCCACTGGAATCTCCATCTTGGAAATCAACTAAGGATGCAGGATGGAAATTCTACTTGAAACATCTTATATTTTAACTAAAGAAGACTCTTTCCCGGTATGGGAAGGAGTCTTTTGTTAGTGTGCCCAGCATGG
>NZ_AMGD01000070.1:0-22414 GCF_000297555.1 Paenisporosarcina sp. TG-14 | reverse complement strand
ATCACTCCCTCCTACTCGATTATTCCCAAGGTTATGATGCAGCGGTTGTGCCGTCCAATGCGAGCCGGAAACCTTCATATACCTATCGTCACATGTTTCTTGTCATCTTGAACTGGGTGGCACTATTGTACCCAAAATGCACAGGTACCAAAAAGGGGAAAGGTGCCACCCATTGTGAGTTTCAGTTTATCGATTTCGGTTTCCTTCTATTAAAAACCACTTTATATGGGAAATAGACGAGCATTAGGATGATTCCGATTAGTGTCGTCAGGAATGGATAGATCAGCGGGAATATCGCAGACGGATAGCCTGTCAGGTCATCCGTGTAATAACCTGCAGGGCCAGCGAACATCGGTGTAATCAATTGAGTCTGCAATTTGGTTTTGTCCTGGTAGGTGAAGAAGTCTTTCTCCACAGTTCCGTCTTCCTGAACAGTCAATAATTCGTATTCGATTTCATCCGGCGGGATAAAACCATCCATGATGCCGTCTTTAATCTGTTTCGTATCTGCGCCGTTTAATTGAAGCGTGACGGCAAAGAAATTCTCGCCGGATTTCTGATTCTCAATTAGCCAATAGGACAGGTAATGGGTGTATTGGCTAAGCCCTTTCTGATTAAGTCCATCTCTTTCTAGCTTAACTGGGTATCTTTCTAATACTTCTATAATGTCGCCGTTAATAGAAATTGAAATATCAGCTGGATAGACGAGGTTGTCCGAACCATTCAAATAAGGGGGTTCATCTTTCAACTCGTGGGTTGTGGAGATCATGTTTCCGGAAAAGTCGTAACTTGCCGGGGCCCCTTCAAACATCCCGTTGAGTTCGGTGATATTGTATGTATTGACCATTTCAGCTCTGTATATGACTTCCATCAGCATGATGCCACTCGAAGGGATGGAGATAGCGAACAGGCATAGGCCGACTAAGAACAGGAATATATTTTTGATTTTCATATGGGTGATCCTTTCTTTCTTGGGTGATACTTGCTCTTTTATTAGTGTATCGCTGGCAAATGGTATGGTCTAGTATAATTTAGGAATTTATCCATTTGCTGTCCATCACGTGGTAAAATATTGAACAGTAAAGAACTTGGAAAAGGATGTTCAATTGATGGAAGTAACCAAAAGAGTATTTCGTTTTATGTTAAAACAGATGGATTTCATGATTCTTTTATTCATCTTGTTGTTGAAATTATACATATTTGCAAAGGTGAGCGGTACAATCTTCGTCACCTTGATGCCTATTGACTACCTGAAGGAATTTTTCAACTGGCTGTTCGGAGCGGAAACGGAATTGCGGATTTTTGAAGGGGTAATCATGGTCAGTGTCGGAACGATCCTGTTGTCGACATTTTGGATCTTGTTCCTCCATGGCCGCAAGCGTTTCCTCGCCATTTTCATCATCAATGCGCTGCTGTCCTTCATCATATTGGCTGATGTGATTTATTTCCGCTATTTTGAGGACCTCATCTCGATTACCGTATTGATGCAGATGAAGCAACTCGGGGATGTTGGGGAGAGTGTCTTTGCCTTGTTTAGCTGGACCGACCTGATTTTCTTTATCGACCTTCTGCTGATGATTCCGCTGCTCATCTATTATTTTAGGAAAACGAGAAATCATCAGCCAGCAAAGCCTTTGTTAATCCCCAAATTATTGACGGGCCTGCTTGTTTTAGTAATCGGCTACCAGCTCACTTTCATTCCTTTTAATAAATCGATGGAAAACGGCGGCGCTTGGCAGTTCAATAAACTCATTTCTAATATGCGAGTCTATAATTTCACTGGGCTTCTAGGCTTCCATGGGGCGAACCTCCAACGTTATACCGAAGATAATTTTATCAATAAAAAAGAATATACCGAAGAAGAAGTGGAATCTGTCGCAAGCTGGTTCGAGGAGAGAAACGAGGCACCTGCAGCTAGCCCTTATTCAGGAATGGCTAAAGACAAGAACGTCATCGTCCTTCAGGTGGAGGCGCTTCAGGACTTCGTAATCAACCGGGAGATCAACGGCCAGGAAATCACCCCTTACCTCAATAGTCTTATTGCAGAAGAAGGCATTTATTTCCCGGAATTTTACGAACAGACCGGTGTCGGCCGGACATCGGACGCAGAATTCCTGTTGAATACATCGCTGTATCCGACAGCGAAAGGCTCGGCTTATATGCTCTACGCGGAAAATGAATACGATTCGTTACCGCAGATTTTGAAGGATAAAGGCTATAGCACGAATGTCTTCCATCCGTATAAACCGAGTTTCTGGAACCGGTACATCATGTACAAGCAACTTGGAATCGACCAGTTCTTCAGCGAAAGTGATTTCGAAGAAGACGAAGTGATCGGCTGGGCCATCAATGATGACGCCATGCTACAACAATCGCTCGACAAGATGGTAGACATGGAAGAGCCGTTCTATTCGCATATCATCACGCTGACGAGTCACCATCCATTTGAAATGCCGGATGAACATAAAGTATTGAACATGGACGGCTATGCCGAATACAGCAAGCGCCATTTCCGCAATTACCTGCACTCGATCCATTTCGTCGACCAAGCCATCGGCAATTTTGTCGATCGCTTGAAAGCAGAGGGGCTATGGGATGATACCATGCTGGTCATATTCGGAGACCACAGTACCGGCTTGACCGCAGATGACCCAGCTTTCAGTGAGTTTGCAGACGCCGCTGAACAGCAAACCTATTTCGAAGCCAATAAAAAAGTTCCGCTCATCTTCCACATTCCCGGAGTCGATGAGGCGCAACAATTTGACCAGACCGGCAGTCAATTGGATCTCGCACCGACCCTTCTCGACCTGATCGATGCTCCATCGGTCGGACGAAAATGGATTGGTAGCAATCTTTGGAACGGGGAAGAGCGGAAGGTGACGTTCCGTGACGGCTCCTTCATCACCGGTGATTTGACGTTCATCACCTCTTCTGACGGCATCTACGACAATGGCAGCTGCTATGAGCGGGAAAGCGGGGAGACTTTGCCCACAGAACAATGCCGCGCGCCATTCGACAAAGGGGTGAAAGAGCTCAAAATGTCCGATGATGTGTTAGAGGGCAATTTGATTAATAGATTTGAGAAGTAAACTTGCAGCCTGCTTCAAAAGCGGACCTCTAAAAACTAATCAGACTAGTACTCTATTAAACATAATTAAAGTTTCAATTATAGAAACACACTACCATATGGTCTAGATGATGATTCGTATTTTTGTTGTTTTCTCACAAAGTAAAAAATTAAAAAGAATTAAATTGACATTGGAGTTGTTCTTAGAATATAGTATTAATAATTAGTTGAATAACAGTTCTCCTAAAGGGGAGTAGCTTTTACAGCAGGGTCGTCATTACGGAGGTTTCTAATCTCCCGGCTTTGTTGGCAACGATTTCGTTGTTAGCAAGACCTTTACCAATTGGTAAAGGTCTTTTTATTTTTAAAAACCTTTGCCGTTTTCTGGCAAAGGTTTTTTTTAGTGAATGGAAACGGACCAATTGAGTGAATAAATCAACTAACTGTAAAGATTATGTGAAAGGAGATCAGATAAAAGAGGTACCCGATTGAATCTAGTCATGGAACTAGATTTGATACTAATATGAACATGGATAATTATTTTAATCAGCGATCCTGGAGTAATCAATCAATAGTGGTTGCATAGTAGGCACTGAAATAGTCAATAATTGACTATCATGACACGTCGAAAGCAAGTAATGGAATTTAAATTAATTGGGAGGTATTTTATATGGATATATCAATGTTACTGGAATATGGATGGGTGTTATTCGTTTTAATATTACTTGAAGGGTTATTGGCAGCAGACAATGCACTTGTATTAGCTATTATGGTTAAGCATCTCCCTGAGGCAGAGAGAAAAAGAGCTTTGTTCTACGGACTTGCAGGTGCATTTGTGTTCCGCTTTGGTTCATTATTCGTTATCTCATTCTTAGTTGATGTGTGGCAGGTCCAGGCAATAGGAGCTCTTTATCTTTTATTCATCGCGCTTAATCATATTTTGAGGAAACTCTATTTCAATAAACTAAAGGACAAAAATGAAGCAGAAAAAGAAAAAAAGAAATCCGGTTTTTGGTTTACGGTTTTCAAAGTAGAATTGGCAGATATCGCTTTTGCGGTTGACTCAATTTTAGCTGCTGTCGCCCTAGCAATAACACTTCCTAATACCAATCTTCCGAAGATTGGCGGCATGGATGGTGGTAAGTTCCTCGTCATATTTACCGGGGGCTTGATCGGCTTAATCATCATGCGTTTTGCTGCAAACTATTTTGTGAGCTTACTTCATTCAAGGCCAGGTCTAGAAATTGCTGCATTTACAATTGTCGGATGGGTTGGTGTTAAGCTTGTCGTTCTAACATTAGGACATCCAGATGTAGGGGTTATCTCATATGACTTTGCACATTCGCTTGAGTGGAAGCTAACCTTTTACTTCGTTCTAATTGGAATTGCTGTAGCAGGTTGGTTCCTATCTAACGACCGGAAGCCTATAGAAAACAATTAATCGTAAACTAAAAAGCAGTTTTCCAAGAGCATTTTTATTATAGGTACTTAAATAATTCACACCCTAATTAAATGATCTCTCCAATCTGCTATTGTGGCGAACATGAGGTTGGCATTCTAATCTATATACAAATTTTACCGGCGTCCGAAATTACATTTTCGGGCGTTTTTTGTATGTAAAGGATCATTGACTCTTTTATCATTATCCAAAACGGTTTAAAAAGAAGAAATTTTTCTTTTAGTTTAATACAGAATTTTGTCTAAATAACAGTTCGAGGAACGCAATGAAATAATATCTACATCGAGCTAAAATATCGGGTTTCGTCTTTTCATATAACGTTTATATACACCGTTTTAAGGGGGCTTGACCATTTTCATTCTCTGAGGTGTAGTGTTGTTTTTGCGCTACATGGATAGCTAAAATTGTAGATTATATTCAAGCAATAATTAGGGCAGATTAAAGATGAACGGAGTGTTGTAAATAAATGAAAATCATGGACTTAACAATTGAACTTATAATTGGATTTTTTTTACTTTTCGTAATAGTTAAGTTTGTAGGGAAAAAAATCATTAATCAAATTACTCCTTTTACCTTTATTGCAGCTATTGTATTGGGCGAACTACTAGGAAATGCTTTATATGATCATAAAACAGGAGTATTTTATATTGTTTATTCGATGACCATTTGGGGGGGATTACTTTTTTCTGTTGAATATCTAAGTCAAAAATTCCTTGCATTTAGGGGTGTGGTTGAAGGGAAACCTTCTGCACTTATCAAAAATGGAATCGTAGATCGAGAATCGTTAAGGAAAAATAGGATGAATATTAATCAGTTACAAAGTCTACTTAGACAAAGTGAAACCTTTTCTATTCGTGAAGTTGCCTACTGTTATTTAGAGGCGAACGGATCGATTAGTATTTTAAAGAAATCAAAGTACCAAAAAACTGCTCAGGAAGATTTCAATATGACTTCAAAAGCAGTTTATGTTCCAGTCACTTTAATAAGAGATGGTGAAGTTTTATGGGATGAAATGATTGATTTGGGGTTTAATGAATCTTGGTTAAAATCACAATTAAATACTCAAAATATTACTGACTACAAAGATGTTTTTATAGCCGAATGGCTTCAAGGAGACGGTCTTTTTGTACAGCCTATTAAGGATTAAATTGGTGCAATGTATGTTAGTTTTTACTGTCTAGGTTATGATGCAGTGGAATTTGCCGTTCCAAAGCGAGCTGGAAACCTTCATGTGTCCAGCTATAACCAAGCATTGTCACTTGTTTCTTGTCCTCTTGAGTTGAGTGGCACTTTTGTACCCAAAATGCACAGGTACCAAAAGGGGAAAAGGTGCCACCCGCAATTCCTGAAGCAATAAGTAGATGCCATTGTCGTTAATAATGCGATTTTTTTAACCAAGGCTGTGTTTTATGGGACATGAGTGTCTTTAGCTGTTGGTTTCTTCCTTCTTCCCATTAAAAACATAATGATTCCAAAGACAATTGCTCCAACAATCCACACCCAAGTTGGTATACCTTGTTTGAGTTCAGCAACCGGATTTGTCTTTTCAGCATATTCCTGAACTTCTTTGTTTGAAATGGTAAAATTTTCTTCAGTTGAAAATTCATTTTTCCCAGCATATCCTTTTATAGCTAATGTATAAGTTCCATCTTCGAGCGTTTCATGGTCCCAAGCAAAAGGAAATCTAATTTTAGACTTTGGCGCCATCTTAAAAGGATTCATTACACCTTTAAACAGCTCCGTTCCCTCATTATCCAAAACGGAGTAAGACCCTTCGATTTCTCCTTGAATCAATTGAGCATCATTTTTCATTTCAATAAAGACTTTTGCAGTATCTGAAATAAAACCGGCCTTTCCTAAAGAAAAATTAGGCTCAGACTTGTTTTCAAGGTTCAGCTTAATTGCGATTGCATACCTAGTTTCAGTCTTCACAACAAACTTAGCTTCGTCTTTTCCAGTTTCCTCAACGTCTTCATCTTCATCTTCTTGTGTAAAAAGAATTCCTCCAAGCAACGTTTCCCCATCACTTTCAGGAACTGTCACTTGAATTGGCACTTCGAACGACTCACCAGCAGGAATCTCGACACTTTCTTCTACTTCTAAGTAATCAGTCATGCGTACGGCATCTTCAAGTAGCATAGCATCATCAGAATCTACTTCTGGTTCATAGAGAATGCCACCGGTTGGACTCGTATATGCGTTAGCCCCTTGAACACGCACCGTGATCGGGTTTTTATCACTATTTTTCAAACGGACATAAAGAGTAAGCTGCTCTCCAGGTTTGACATCAACATCAAAATAACCTTTTGTTGCAGGCACTTGATTCTCTGGAAATATAGGTTCTACTTGCATAGAGCTTGGAGATTCTGCAGCAGCATATATTGGCAAACTAAAAATAAGTACGATCATTGCAAAAACACGTATAAACATAATATTCCTCCTGTATGGATAACTGCATGTTAATGTTGCTTAGATTAATTACACGTAAAGGCGTTGAGACAACAAAGTATCAAAAAAAACCATGTCAGTTGAGACATGGCTAAAATTTCCAAATGATTAAGGTCCAGTTGTAAGTGATGTAGTAATTGTAGAAGTATAAGTACCTGCATAAACTTCTTTAGGCATTAGAGTTAATGTCATCGGAATTGACGCAATACTATAACTCCCTTTTCCACCATTTAAAGCTGCAGATAATATTTCTACTGCAACTCCATTATCAATTATTCCAGATGATGTAGTTATTGTGGAAATTGGATCTGAATTGTCTTCAACTAAGGTTACAGCAGGAGCAGCTAAACCTAATGCGCCTGCAGCCAATGGTTTTAGACCAGTACCATCCATAAATTGAGTTGCAGCAACGGAGACATTCCAACCAGCACCAGAACCTGTTGCATCCGTAATAGTAAACGAATTGATTTGAGCTGTAACCGTTTGAGTTGTACCATCTAATGTTACAGCCTCAAAATTTGTAGCAGTTATTCCTGAATCTCCAAGGCTACCACCAGTTACTTCAGATGTAGCAGCCAATGAAGCCGATGCAAATGCTGTCATCAATAAAGCTAATACTGCCGTTCCTGTTACTAATTTCTTGAAAATTGAATTCATTATTGTTTCCTCCTGATTGTTGGTCAGGGTTAAAAGATTTATTAAAATGATAACTATCACTCTTCACTCTTAGCAACCCAGCCGTCATAGTTTGTAAAACCGTAGACCTGCAGCTTTGCGTCAACGTCTTTCGACATTTTTGCCTTTTTCAAATAAAGAATTGTCAAATCTCTCTCTCTCTCTCTCTCTCTCTATCGACAAATTCATATCTGTTAAGATAAATATATACTATAGGCATAAAATTCAAAACAGATATAATACCTATATTTTACTATTAAATAATATAATTATCTCATTAAAAGTTTTAAAAGTAGTATTTTATAACTACTAAATTAACTGAATATTTAAAGGTAATAGTACCTACGAAACAAGCAAAAAGGTAAATAAGGGTGAATTTTAAACAATTGTAGAATATGTAGTTCTAAATAACCCTGTATAACCAAGGCTCGTTAGTTAGTATCTTGTCCTCTTAAATTGGGTGGCACTTTTGTACCCAAAATGCACAGGTACCAAAAGGGGGAAATGTGCCACCCGTAACTTCAAAATGCTCATATTCTTTCCGGTATATGGTAAGATGAATAGTGATGAGATCATCACTGGAGGCTTTGCTATGTATACACTAGGGTTTGTCATAAGTCATAAGAACAATGAAAAAAGAAGAGCGCTACTTCCAAAGGATTTACCAAACATTAAATGTGTAGACCAGTTATATTTTGAAGAAGGATATGGGTCTGATTTAGGCTATTCGGATGAAGAATATAGAGTATCTGGCGTACATATCGTTTCTAGAGATCGTGTGTTGGAGTGCGACGCGATTGTCGATGTTAAATTAGGCGATGCGGATTACTTTGATAAGTTGCCGCCTGGCAAACTATTAATTGGGTGGGCACATGCAGTTCAAGACATCAAATTTACAGATGCAGTATTAGCAGGAAATCATACCGTTATGGCCTGGGAAGAAATGTTTGATGGTGGGAGATATATCTTCTATCGCAACAGAGAAATTGCTGGAGAAGCTGCGATACTCCAAGCTTACCAATACTGTGGCAAGATGCCCTATGAAACTAAAGTTGCGATTCTAGGCAATGGCCATACAGCAAAAGGGGCTCTAAGAATTCTCCATGGACTAGGCGCAGATGTTGACGTTTACGGTAGAAAATTGGAATCCTTATTCAGAAAAAATATGAACGATTATGATGTTCTCGTTAACTGCGTAATGTGGGATACTAGCAGAACAGATCGAATCATCTATAAAGAAGATTTAAAAAGCCTTAAAAACGGTGCGATGATTGTCGATGTAAGTTGCGATCCTAACTTAGAAATCGAGACTTCCCGTCCTTCGACTATTGATGATCCGGTCTATACGGTGGATGGCGTGATCCATTATACAGTCGATAATACGCCTGCCATGTTTCCACATACCGTTACAAAAGTGTTGAGCGAAGAGTTTTGCACAATGGTAGACATGCTCTCTGATGGGAATTGGACGGATATGGTTCGTGAAGCAATTGTCATCGACAAAGGTCATATCCTTGATAAACATATTAAGGAATTCAGAGAAGCTAGAGGCTTGTTGGTTCAATAAAATTGATTGAAAATAATTCATAAAGGAGCAAAGTGAGACTTTCACTTACCTCCTTTTTTTCATTTTATTTATGTATTCGGGACAAACGGTTTAATTTCATGAATTAAGTGGTAAACACAAAGAAATAGAGGAAAAAATAACAAGGAGGACGTTCCACCTATGAAACTTATACGTCATGAAATTAGACGATTAGAAAAAGATTACTACAACTGCGAAATTTCCTACATAAAAAAACTGATACGGAGTGATATCAGACTTTTAAGTAAAGCAATATGTATTACTGAAAATCGACTATAAACCTTACTATCCTTTTTAATAGAGAGTAATTAGTTAAACTCATCCTAAGTAACCACTTCGTGTCATTTACTTCACTCCTTTATATTTACGTTGATTGTTGCATATAACATTTATTAACAATATGTTTTAGGAATCACAAAAGAGCGTATTTTTTCGTGCCTGTGTAAGCCACAAATTGAAGGACATTGGTGTCTTACACAGGTACGGTAGAGTGTGTGAAACCCTTCATTCGAGTAACGCAGAATGATATTTATAGATAGCACCAAGCCGCCGAAATTGTATCTTCGGCGGCTTCCTTTCTGAGCAATAAGTGTCCATTCCCTAGTAAACCAAAATAAAAGACCAATGCATGTGAAGGTTGAAGGCGAGCGACGGACGCACACCCGCCGCAAGATTGCCTATCAGAAAGAAGAATCGTGATGTGAGAAGGTCACATCACGATTCTTTGCGTTCCCCAGGTTGTGGTGCAGCAGGTGTGCCGACCAGAGTGAGCCGGAAACCTTCAGGTGCCTAACTTTACTCGCGCATCGTTACTTGTTTCTTGTGCACTTAAGTCGGGTGGCACTATTTGGCCCAAAATGCACAGGTACCAAAAGAGGAAAAGGTGCCACCCAAAGAGTAAAACTAATTCTGAATATTCTAAATTTATTGTTGCGATTTACTAAAAACTACTGTAATATTTTTCATGTAATCAAATGTAAACGCTATCATAAACTCAAGCACTGTAAACATTCAACTAGAAGAGACCATATCTTATTGCAGAATGTAAGCAAATTTCATCTATTTGCGCAAACGGTTTCACAATAACTAAGTGAACGATGTCTAATCGAAGAATGGAGGATACCCTGAATTAATCTACTACTCTACTAGAAGACAAAGAGGAGGAAACAGTGAGTGAAAATAACAAAGAATAGTAAACGTGAATTTTCGATTTTTATGGTAATGATTATGGTTTTGAGTCTATGGCTACCTTTTATACCAGCTAAAAAAGGACTTGCCTCAGATTCTACAAATACGATTGAAAATGAAATTGTTCAAACAGCGGAGACTTCTGAACGACATGTACGTTTCACTTATATGCGTGAAGATCAAACATATGGTGCTTGGAATATTTGGGCCTGGAATACAGGTGTAATAAATGATCAAATCAATTTTGAATCATATGAGGGTGGCGTGGCAACTGTAAATATTGCCGTTGCTCCTGAAACGGAACAATTTGGATTTGTTCTCCGTAGTACTGATGATTGGAATACCGCAGAAAAAGAGTTTGGGGATCGCTTTATTAAAGTGAATAACAACGATTCACTGACAAAAGCTTATATTACAAGTGGGGTGGAGGAAATTAGAATTGTTCCGGATGGCTCAGCTCCTGTTATTGACCAAGGGAACGCGACGTTTTATTACCGTGATAAAGCCCTTTTCACTAACGATGAAATGGAAACGATTGAAAAAGTAGAGTTAAAGTTTGATGGACAAACGAATGAAATGACCTATGAGCCAGAGAATGAGAGATTTGTATATTCATACAACAACATTCCAAATGGTGAAACAGCATACACATATGTTGTAACAAAAGATGGCGTCACAACTGAAGTAAGTGATCCTTACAATACAGTTGATGGAGTTTCAACGATTGAATTCCTTCAATCTGATTTGACGGTTTTAGGATCAGTACAACCAGCAGCTATTGACTACAATCAAAATGCTGTATTATCTGTTGATATTCAAGGATTGATAGACGGAATTACAATTAGCAAAATCTTTGTAGATGCCTCTTCTTTAGGCGAGTCAACTAAATTGGAGATTGATCCATCCTTAAAAGAGATTGCGATTGCAGTAGATGACGACATTACAGCTGGAACGAAAACCATTCCATTAACCGTGGTGGATTCATATGGAAACACCTATGAAGGATCAGCTGAAGTGGAAGTGAAAACGAGACAATCGACAGGAGAGTCTGATTTTGATTGGGACGAGTCTGTGATTTACTTTATGCTAACAGACAGATTCTTTGATGGGGATGAGAGTAACAACGACCCTTATGATCTTAATTATGATACCGATGCGCGTGGTACTTACCAAGGTGGCGATTTGAAAGGGATTACGACAAAACTAGATTATCTAGATAATCTCGGTGTCAATACGATTTGGATTAGCCCAATTGTAGAAAATATAAAATATGATGTGCGCTCTGTCGAAACGAACGGTACATCTGTTGACCCATATTACGGCTATCATGGCTACTGGGCTAGTAATTTCGGGAAATTAAATCCACACTTTGGAACAATGGAAGATTTTCATGAGTTAATTGATGCAGCACATGACCGTGATATGAAAATCATGGTGGATGTGGTGTTAAATCATACAGGCTATGGTTTGAAAGAATTAGATGGAAACATGGATAATCCTCCTTTAGGTTTCCCAACGGATGAAGATCGGTCTAGATTTAGCGATATGGTCCGTCAAGGAGCAGATGTTGGAACGGATGAGGTTGTTGGTGAATTAGCTGGACTTCCTGATCTCAAAACTGAAGACCTTGCAGTCCGTCACCAAATTATTGATTGGCAAACGAGTTGGATTGATGAAGCGACGACAGCTAAAGGTAACACGATTGACTACTTCCGTGTAGATACTGTGAAGCATGTTGAAGATGCAACTTGGATGAACTTCAAAAATGCGCTAACTGACAAGATGCCTGAGTTTAAGATGATTGGTGAAGCTTGGGGAGCAAATGTTGATAATAGCCTAGGCTACCTTGAAACAGGCATGATGGATTCTTTATTGGACTTTGAGTTTAAAAATACAGCCCGCACATTTGTTAATGGCGATCTAGAAGCTGTAAATGACGCGCTTATTACTCGAAATGGAAAAGTGGATAATACCGCAACATTTGGCCAGTTTTTAGGCAGTCATGATGAAGATGGATTCCTGCATTCATTAGCTGGAGATGAAGGCAAGCTAAAAGTTGCTGCATCCCTTCAAGCAACTGCAAAAGGTCAACCAGTTATTTATTACGGGGAAGAACTTGGGCAAACTGGTGCCAATAACTACCCGCAATACGATAACCGCTATGATTTTGCTTGGGATCAAGTAGAAAATAATGATGTGTTAGATCACTACACTAAGATTCTTAATTTTAGAAGTGAGCATTCAAAAGTGTTTGCTAAAGGGGAAAGAACTTTTATAGGTGGTTCTGATACAGATAAATTCTTATTATTCTCACGTGACTATAATGGTCAATCTGTCTATGTCGGATTGAACGTTACTGAAGACGCAAAAGACGTGACAGTAACGGTGGATTCACAAGATGCTGTAGTGACGGATTATTATTCTGGAGAGGTTTACACAGCAAATGAAGCTGGAGAAATGAATGTACCACTTCCTTCGAATGCTGATGGGGGTACTGTCTTATTAACAGTTGAAGGTGGAAATATTACGGGTGCGGTTGCTACGGGTGACGGTGGAGGAGACGCAGTGGAACCAATTCCTGCGAATAACATCCGTATTCACTATAATCGGACGGACAATATTTATGAAAACTATGGCGCATGGCTATGGAACGATGTAGCTTCACCATCGGCAAACTGGCCAGTGGGTGCAACTATGTTTGAAAAAACGGACAGCTATGGGGCTTACATTGACGTTGAACTAGCTGAAGGCGCGAAAAATATTGGCTTCCTTGTTATGGATATAACGGGCGGTGACGCTGGTAAAGACGGTGGAGATAAAGGCTTACCCATTTCTTCGCCAGAGATGAATGAAATTTGGATTAAACAAGGTTCGGATCAAGTATATACGTACGAACCAATTGATCTACCTGAAAATACAGTGCGTATTCATTACACGCGTGATAACGCAGACTATGACAAATTTGGCGTTTGGAACTGGGGCGATGTAGCAGCACCGTCTGTTATTTGGCCAACAGATGCAACAGATTTTGACGGGATAGATCGTTATGGTGCATATGCAGATATCGAACTGACAGAAGCTGCAAAGGAAATTGGTTTCTTGATCGTCAATCAAGTGACTCAAGACAAAGATGCAGACGATAAATCTTTCAACTTACTAGATAGGTATAATCATTTATGGATTAAGCAAGGTGATGATACCGTCTATATTTCTCCTTATGGGGAAGTAGCAAATGGAATTGTTTCAGGTGAGGTCATCTCCGAAGATACCATACTACTCGGCTTCACGATGACAGATGGTTTAACTGGTGAAAGCTTAAAAGCAGGGTTAGCTATTAAAGATTCTGACGGAGTGGCTGTTCAAGTTGACAGTGTTGAAATCACTGGAGATAAAACGGTTGAAGTAAAAGCAACATTTGATTTAGATAAACTACCATTGTCTATTACGCACTCAGGTAGAACGGTTTCAGCAACTATAGGCTGGAGAATGATCGATAAGATGTATGCATATGATGGCGATGATCTTGGTGCAACATACAAAGATGGCAATGCGACACTTAAATTATGGGCACCAAAAGCAAGCAAAGTAGTGGCGAACTTCTATGATAAAGACGATGCTACTGTTGCAATTGGCAGTGTGGAGTTAACACTCGGCGAGCAAGGGGTCTGGTCAAAAAACATCAGCCCAAGTGAACTGGCTGTTACTGATCTTAAAGGCTACTACTATCAATACGAAGTAACAAATGATGGCGTAACGAAAAAAGTATTAGACCCTTACGCAAAATCGATGGCAGCATTTACGGTTAATACAAAAGGGGTAGCTGGTCCTGACGGCGATGACGTTGGTAAAGCAGCTATCGTTGATTTAAGCGGCACAAACCCTGAAGGATTTAGTCATGCTTCTATTGATGGCTATGAAAAACGTGAAGATGCAGTGATTTACGAGGTTCACGTTCGAGACTTTACGTCGGATCCTTCAATAGAAAAAGATTTAACATCAAGATGGGGTTCGTATAAAGGGTTTATTGAAAAGCTCGATTATATTAAATCCTTAGGTGTTACACATGTTCAATTACTACCGGTTATGGCTTGGTACTTTGGTGATGAAACCAACGTAGATGAAAGAGAGCTCGATTATTCAGCGGGTGGCAATGAATACAATTGGGGATACGACCCTCATAATTACTTCTCACCAGATGGTGCGTATTCAGAGGATGCTACAGATCCCGAGCTACGCGTAAAAGAGCTGAAAGAATTAATCGATGCCATCCATGAAGCTGGTATGGGTGTGGTGTTTGATGTGGTATACACGCATATGGCAAAAGCTAGTCAATTAAATGACATTGTGCCAAATTACTATGCGTACCAAGATGCGAAAGGTAACTTCCTTGGGGGCTTTGGTAACAACTTAGCAACAAGTCACACAATGGCTGAAAAGCTTATGGTCGATTCAGTGGAATATTGGTTTGACGAATACAAGATTGATGGCATGCGCTTTGATATGATGGGTGACGCAACGTATTCATCCATTCAAAACGCATATAATGCAGCTGCTTCTGTCAATCCGGATGCTTTATTTATTGGCGAAGGTTGGAGAACATTTGCAGGTCATATAGCTGATCCAGCACTTGCAGGAATGGGGGCAGACCAGGATTGGATGGACAAAACGGATGACGTAGGGGTATTCTCTGACGAAATCCGCAATGAACTAAAATCTGGTTTCGGTTCAGAAGGAGAGCCAAGATTTTTAACAGGTGGCGCAAGAGATGTTCAAACAATTTTCAATAATATTAAAGGGCAGCCTTCGAATACGGCAGATGATGATCCGGGCGATATGGTCCAATACATCGCAGCACATGACAACTTGCCTTTATATGATGTCATTGCTCAATCCATTAAAAAGGATCCCGCAATTGCTGAAAACAACCTGGAAATTCATCAACGGATGCGTATCGGAAACTCGATGATATTAACATCTCAAGGTACGGCATTTCTCCATGCAGGCCAGGAATATGGCAGAACGAAGCAATGGTTAGGTGAAGGCGTACCCGAACAGAAATATCATGAATTTAAAGATGTTGATGGGAATCCATTTGGCTATTTCATCCATGATTCCTATGACTCTTCAGATGCCATCAATAAATTTGATTGGGAGAAAGCAACGAACAAAAAAGAATATGCAGTCAATGCAACAACTAGAGAATTCACACAAGGATTAATTGACTTAAGAAAATCAACCAATGCCTTCCGCTTAGGTGAAAAAGAGTTGATTGATACAAATGTATCGTTACTCAACTTCCCTGAAGTGAAAGATTCCGACTTAGTCATTGCGTACGAAAATATCTCTACTGACAAAACGGGTAATTACTATGTATTCGTCAATGCAGATAACAAAGCCCGCACGTTAACATTAGGAGAATACGACTTCTCCGATGGGATGATCTTAGTAGACAATGATGAAGCGGGAACAAAAGCAGTTTCTAAAAAATCAGGCTTTACCCTAACGAAAAATACCTTAACGATTGAACCGTTAACAACTGTTGTGATTAAGTTAGATAGAAAGGCAACAGAAGAACCAGTGAAAGATAAGAAATCGAAGAAAGAAAAAAAAGAAAAGAAAGAAAAGAAACCAAAAGAACCAAAGGAAGGAAATAAAAAGGGGGCTGGTGTATCTGTACTTGTTTCACCACCGGCAGCTGGAAAACCTAAAATGATTAAGATTTCAGATTGAATTTGGATCCTATATTGTTAGCGCAGGGAACTTGAATAGTGAGTTGTAGCGGCTGAATTTACATCTTCAGCCGTTTTTTTTGATCTAGCAGAAAATAATTCTTTCGTTTTCCAAGATAATTATAAATTATTTGTAGTCCACCCACAATTTAACAGGAAAAAGAGCTTATGCTATCGAATGTAAAGTAATGTGAATGTTGTATTTAGTCGGTTTTTGATAGTGCAGATGTTATTGAAATAATAGTAGACAGATTGGAGACTTAGTTATGAATGAATTCAAAGTACCAGCTATACGCGTGATGCCTATGTCCGAAAAAGATGCTACATTTAATTATTATTCTATAGAGGATATGCAGAACTGGTTTGAAGTTGAACTTCCTAACCTTTTATTCCAATACAAAAGTAAAATGGATACACCGATTGGAACTTTGGTTTTATTTCAGTATAAAAATTGTTTAGTTGCTTCAGCACTTTTAAGAGAAATAAGTATATACAATAAAAGAACTGAAAATGGATATAATGGGTTCTATATTTTTGATCCACTATCAATTACTATTTTCAAACCGATTACAAGTGAAGAAATGAAAGTGATATGGAGAAACTTTAAGGGCTTTAACCAATCTATGCAAAAATTGAGTACTGATTACTATAATGATTTCAAAAAATTAATAGTTGAGAAAAACATGCGGTTAGTGGATGTTCCACTAGAAGATGAAGAGGTTTTTCAAGAGAAAATTGAGAAGATTAAGATAAAATCGTCCATTATTATTGTTGATCAATCTAGAAATATTCCATCTAAGAATGTAAAAGCCATCACTAGTAGTTGGGGAAGAAATATCATAACAGCAAAAAGTGCGGTTGTTAACAGTGGCTATACGTGTGAATATGATTCTACACATGTGTATTTTATATCCAAAATTTCATATGAGAATTATGTGGAAGCACATCATTTAATTCCCATGGAATTCCAAGATGAGTTTAGTAACAGTATAGATGTTGAAGCAAACATTCTATCGTTATGTCCCTTATGTCATAAAAGGGTGCATCATGCAACTAAGGAAGATATTAGACCTATGATTGAGAAGTTATATATTCAAAGAAGAGATCGACTGCTGAAATGTAAAATTGATATTGAATTAGATAGATTGATGGATTTTTATTAATAAGAAATACGAAAAATATAGAAGGTGGTGAGATTGGAATTAAAACTTGTAAATAGATTAAATGTGTCCTATGATCCAATCTATTCTTTCTGCTTATTATTCGAGTAAATAATAGAAAATAAATGCTATCAGGAGGATGTTCATGAATTTATTCATCATTAATACAAATCAACAAGCCGATCAACGCTATGAGCAGGAGATGATTGTTGAACAAAAATGTGCAGCTTACCGTAGCACGAAAAAAGAGATTAAATACATTCAAAAGGAAGACAAAGTGTTACTGTATAGCAATGGTATAGGGGTTATTGCAAGGGGAATAGCAGATGGGGAGGTAAATAAGAAAGAAGATCTTTGTGAAACGGATGCTGAATACTATATGGCATTGAATGAATTCTATGGATATATCGAAGCCATTCCCTATAAAAAAATGATATCAATCATCCGGAAATCCGATTCTTCATTTGCCAAGCCCTTCAATGTGACTTCATTAAAGTTTAGTTTTCCTGCATCAATCGAAATTTGGGATGAAATCAATAAGTATGTGTGAATGGATAGTCAGGACGGTCATACTGAAAGCGAATAGCTGGCTGCACTCTTTACTCGAAACTAACCTCTACGGAATTAAGCATATCGGTTGTCCTAGGTTTCCAAGCATTACTGCATTCTGCTGCCGTATATATTTTCTTTCTATTAAAATTTCAAGACAGTAAACCCTTCTCTCTAAGAAAGTAGAATAATCCTTTAAAGCTAGAAAAAAGCCGCCGAAATTGTATCTTCGGCGGCTTCCTTTCTAAGCAGTAAGTGTCAATTCCCTAGTAAACCAAAATCAAAGAACTGTACACTTTAAGCTTGAAGGTGAGCGAAGGACGCACATCAGCCACAATGATTGCCTATGAGAAAGAAGAATCGTGATGTGACAAGGTCACATCACGATTCTTTACGTTCCCTAGGTTATGATGCAGTAGTTTGCCGTCCAAAGCGAGCCGGAAACCACCGTCGATACAGTGGTCAATATTTTTTCGGGTGTTCCGCGAGAGTTCGATCCCAGATGCGAGCCACAATTTGAGGTGCAATTGTGTCTCTGCACCGGAAAAAATCATACTGCTAGCGATTGGCTGGCTGCAGTCTTTAAAGAAACTACCTCCACGGGTTCAGGCGCAGCCACAAATAACAAACATTTGTGTCTACGTCTGCCGCCGTTTAACTTTTCTTACTTTAAAGTTTTAGGGTGTTGCAACCTATGTAGTATGTGAAACCCTTCTTTCAAGTAACGCAGAATAATCCTTTATAGTCAGATACAATCGTCCGAAATTGCATCTTCGGCCGATTACTTTCTAGACAGTAAGTGTCTATTCACTAGTAGACCAAAATATAAGACCAATGTACGTGAAGGTTGCAGGCGAGCGACGGACGCTCACCCGCCGCAAGATTGCCTATCAGAAAGAAGAATCGTGATGCGACAAGGTCACATCACGATTCTTTGCGTTTCCTAGGTTATGATGCAGCAGGTGTGCCGTCCAAAGCGAATCGGAAACCACAACCGATACAGTGGTAAATCATTTATTAAAATGTTCTGTGAGAGTTTGATCTGCCACCGGTTATGTTTTCTTCCTTTTAAGGATTTTGAAAGGCAGCCATGAAATGAGTCACCTGTGTCAGATTTTCGAGCCTCTTCGGACAAAAAATAGAGCCACCTTCTGTATAATTAAGTTATGAGTAAATACCTTGAAATCTAAAGTCTTACTCACAGTGAAAAATTTCCGCAAATCCAATTTTGATGTGAGTCTCTAATTAAAAAATAGGGTATGGAAAGGGTATAATAAATTGGCAGAAGAAGACACTAAAAGTGACTGCTTTGCGTTGATTCCTATGATTTAGGTGTTACTTAAAAGAAAAAACTAGGATATACAAATACAAATACAAAAGAACAAGGGGAGATACAATGACAAACGAAAAAGAAATAATAGAATCAGGATGGAACTTAGACAACAGTTATGCACGTCTGCCTGAAGTATTTTTCACTAGCTTCACTCCAGATGCTGTACGATTACCAGGATTGATTATGTTTAATTCTTCGTTGGCTAAGTCTCTTGGATTGAACGGAGATGCGCTACAAAGCAAATACGGTGTAGCGGAACTTGCTGGAAACAAAATTCCAGAAGGCGCAACTCCGCTTGCTCAAGCTTACGCGGGACATCAATTCGGCAATTTCAATATGTTAGGGGACGGTCGAGCTCTTTTACTTGGAGAGCAAATCACTCCTGATGGTGAGCGGTTTGATATTCAGTTCAAAGGTTCAGGTAGAACGCCTTACTCTCGAGGTGGCGATGGTCGAGCAGGACTTGCACAGATGCTACGCGAATACATCATTAGCGAAGCCATGCATGCCCTTGATATTCCTACTACTCGTAGCCTAGCAGTGGTGACAACCGGCGAATCAGTACTCCGTGAAACGGAACTACCTGGTGCAATTCTGACCCGTGTAGCTGCCAGTCACATTCGCGTCGGTACTTTTCAATACGCTGCAAACTTTGGCTCAATTGAGGAAGTTCGGGAACTGGCTGACTATACACTAAAACGCCATTATCCTGAAGTTGAAGCTGATGACAATCGATATTTATCGTTCCTTCAGTCAGTTATTAAAAGTCAAGCTTCGCTCATTGCTAAATGGCAATTGGTTGGATTTATCCACGGGGTGATGAACACCGACAATATGACCATAAGCGGAGAAACCATTGATTATGGTCCCTGCGCCTTCATGGATGCCTATGATCCAGCAACAGTATTCAGTTCCATTGACCGTCAAGGTCGCTATGCCTATGGCAATCAACCGTATATTGGCGGATGGAATCTCGCACGATTTGCAGAAACGTTATTGCCGCTATTAGATGATGATCAGGACAAGGCAATCAAAATGGCCACAGATGCGATTGGAGAATTTAATAAGTTCTATCACGCAAATTGGTTTGCAGGAATGAGAGCAAAACTAGGAATTTTCAACGAAGAGAAACAGGATGAAACCCTTATTGAAGACCTACTGAGTATGATGAAGAAGTATGAGGCAGACTATACCAATACCTTCCTCGCATTGACTTTTGACACGATGGAGGAAACAGTCCTGTTTGGCACCGTTGAATTTTCTAAGTGGAATGAAATGTGGCAGGCGAGACTTGGCAAGCAGCAGGAAACGAAAGCTGACTCACATCAGTTGATGAGAAACAGTAATCCTGCACTAATTCCTAGGAACCACCTGGTAGAAGCGGCATTAGAAGCCTCAGTGAAAAATGGTGACAACAGCGTGATGGAGCGGCTACTTGCTGTTCTTGCAAATCCCTTCGCGCACACACCCGAACAGGCTGAATACTGCGCAGTGCCTACGGAATCAACCATTCCCTACCAAACTTTTTGTGGGACATGATAAAAATACAGTAAATTACGCCTGATTAGAAAACAGAGATGAATATAATATGCACTCCAATTGTTAGAGACAACTAACAATTGGGGTGCATTTTTTACGACTTTTCTCTATCCGCAATCAATACCTCCCAGATCTGAATACAAGATGAAGAGGGTATTCGAACATTATTGTTAAAAATCCAAAGTGAAAACGTAAGGGATAGCACTACTATTATTTCTTGGAAAGTAAATATTTCAAAAGAAGCAAGTAAACCAAGTAATGCTAAATAAAAAATGACTACCAAATCAATTATGAATTGGTAGTCATTTTGTGTTGTGATTTAAATTTTGCACCATTCAAGAGCATCTTTTTAATTTCTAATCAATACGATATACACTTTCTTCTACTATTACTGCACTAAAGAATCCAAACAAAAGAGAAATGATAATCCATATACCAATTGAAACTAATGCCCAAATAAGTGCTGATTTTGCAGCTACAGGCTTGCTATCCTTCCAAACGAAGAACAAAACAATGCCTAATAGTGGGACACAGCAAAATGAAAGTATGTTAACGGCAATATTTGGCTTATCTTCGCCTATGCTACTAACACGAACTCCGCACTTAGGGCAAATTTCAGCTTGAGTATCAATTTGCTCACCACAATGTGGACAATACATAAAAATCCCCCAATCTGTAATAACATAGTATGAATAAGCTAGAAAAATAATTGATATAAGTTCTGACCTTGATTAAAACTAAACACTGTGACATTTACTATAAACAAAATAATTCCAACACCTGCTAATAAACCTGTAATAAACCTTCTACTATTCGTGCTTTTCCACTTATTATAAAGTTGGCCAGTACCGTCAATTGTCATGGGTACGAGTAATAAAATAGAAAATAAGAAAGAAAAAGATACAACAAAAACCAGGCAGATGATTGCTATTATGTAGCCACACATAATTCCTGTACACCTTGCACAAATAGGAAACTGCTTACCGTTATAAAAGAAAGAACGCTCAGGTATGCGGTGACACATAAATAATAAACTTGTTAATCTATCCATTCATTTCACCTCACTTGACTGTAAGAATCAGAAAAACTCCCATTCTCCAACCACTTTTCCGTCTTTCTTCTTTTTAGCAATTAAATACGCATCGATTACAGAAATAGGTACAATAATAAAGCTTGAAATACCGACCGTTATAAATCCAATAAAGAACCCTACAGCAAGAATGGTTAAACCCTTTGCTGTTTGACCCATAATGATTTGCCCTAACCCTAGAATTAGAAACGACAGGACCGCCATTAACCAAGGCTCTCTTTCGACGTTCGTGCCATTCAAACTAATACCACAAGCTACACAAATTTCCTGATTTTCATTAACGCTTTTACCGCAACCATGACAATATTTTTTGACCTTAAAGGTGCGAACACCACATTTAGGACAGATTTCAGCTTGTTCAGAAATTGTCTCACTACAATTAGTACAATGCATTGTTATCCCCCTTCTTACTATATTATATTTATCTAATAGACATAATAAGAATACAAAAACGAAAATATTTATATGTATATTTTAAAGGAATTATTCGTCTTAGAGGGATGAAAATAAGTACAAAATCGAGATAAATATGAACTGAAAAAAGAGTAACATTCAGATGAATGCTACTCTTTTTTAGTGTGCCCAGCATGGG
>NZ_AMGD01000069.1:0-19865 GCF_000297555.1 Paenisporosarcina sp. TG-14 | reverse complement strand
TTATGATCAATTCGAAAACATTTTCTTGATTGAAGCGGAAGGCGGCGGAAAAAGCATGTGCTCCTGCGGTTACTCGTCGCAAAGATATTGGACGAATGACAGTTCGTCCAATATCTTTCCTACGGGATTAGCGGGACAGGTGAGACCCCGCAGTGGAGCGCTAGCGACCGAGGAGGCTCTCCGCCCGCCCCGTGGAAAGCGTCCGCCTGGAGCGCAAATCAGCGGTATCATACTAGAACCTACTACCCCAAATTTATATACTTTCTTATCTTTAAAAAAAGAGTGGCTTTGACAGCTATCTGTCAAAAACCACTCTTATAAAACTCTCATTCTCCAGCTGTTATTTTACTCAATCCCAAAATAAGTCCTGCGTGTACGCCTTCATGCCAAATCACAAACTGAATGACTGCATCAACTGTTTTCATATCATGAAGCTTCCCAATTTTCATAACCTCTGGCATCTCCTGATCGAGTTTACCTGTTAAGAATTCTGTTACGCGAGTTGGTTGTTGTGCTAGTGCCGCCAATAATTCTTCCTTCGTTGGAGGATCAAGCGTCCAATCAGCCGGCTTTGTACCACCTTTAAAAAATTGAGCCCATTCTGGATGAACTGGTTCATATGTCGGGATTCCTTTTTTAACTAATGATTCCATTGTCGTGAAAATATGTCCTACATTCCAACGAATCGTATTGTTAAATCCTTGTGGTTGAATGTCCCATTGTTCTTCATGAATAGCTTGTAAGCGACCTTGTGTGTACATTCGAGCGAAATTTAATTGACCTAATGTCTCCATATTTTGTCTCCTCATTGATTCAGTATGAATTTAGCCTATCTGAATTTCACCCAAAAGGATACTTAAAAAAAGAAAAGTGCAAAAATCCCTCTAGCTCGTTACCGGCACTCGAGCTAGCTCTCAAAGTTGGAAGGTGTACATCGAAAAAATTTATGTAATCCAAAAAGATCAGGTATTGTCCCTGACCTTTTTTAATTATCTCTTATTCAAACGCCACATTATGTTGAGCTGAATCTTGGTTTGTCCATGTGATGATTGTTCCAGGATCCACGGTTATACTTTCTTCGCTAAAATCATAATCCGCAATATCAAGTGCTAATTCACCAGAATTTGAAGCGCCTTCTTCCACAATCACTGTCATTTTCATCACTGGATGTGGTGCACAAAAAATCGAGAATTCACCAACTTCATTAAAAACAAAACTTGTCATTTCACCTTTTGATAAGAGTGGAGAAGCTTCTCCTTTTTTAGCTTCAGCTGCATCTTTAACCGGTTGTGCTTCGCTAGACTCTTCTTCAGTTGCTTCTTCTTCAACTGCTTCTTCTTCAACTGCCTCATCTTCTGTAGCTTGTTCTTCAGACATATCCATTTCTTCTTCAACAGGTTCATTACCTGCAGGTTGTGCTTCTTCTTCCCCACATGCAGCTAAAACTAGCATGCCTCCAAGAAGTAATACTCCTAATTTGGTATTCATATAATTCCCATCCTCTCATATTCATTTCCTAGCTAACGAAAGAACATGAGAAATAGTTTACATTTGACAAAAAAAGCAGCAACCCCTTGTTATTGGAGTTGCTGCTTTCAATATTTACGGTCTGAATGGATCGTCTTTAGGTTTGGTACTATTCCAACTATCGTGTGCGTCTTTGTTAAATGAAGACCCCTCATTTGGTTGAGCTTCATCAACTGGTTTCACAGCTTTTTCAGTTCTTATTTCATCTGCATGTGCTGAGAATCCATATAAACTTTTTTCTGCATCTTTGTCACTTTTGAACGTATCTTTAATTGACTCTTTCATTGTTTCTTTTTCAGTTTCATAGTTTTCTTTTGACACCTCAGCATTTTGAATACTCTTTTCCATTTTACTTAAATAACGGGCTGCATGATCTCGTCCACCTAGGCCAAATGATAGACCGAATGCTAATGCAACGCCACCTAAGATTAGGATAAACGCAGAGTTAATGATTGAAGCTGCAATGCCTAATTGATCTAATGCCATAAAGATTGCGAATGCTATAATCGCATATTTAGCTACGTAACGTAACATATGTGGTGTTCCTGATGAATGACTCATCAGACTGCCCACTAATTGTTCCGCCATAGTCGCTAACCAGAAACCAACTGCTAAAATTATGATGGCAGCAATAACTGATGGCAAGTATGCAAAAATTCCTGTTGCTAACGTCACCATAAATTCAAGTTGTAGTAATTGTAAAGCCTCTACTACAAACAATAAGATTACGACAACTTGTACAACTGTTCCTACTAGTGAAGCAAAAGTAGGAGCTGCACCCTTTCCAGATTTGAAGCCCATTTTACCAAAAATGGAGTTTACACCAAGTTTTTCAAGTAATGAAACCACAATTGCCTTCACCCATTTAGCGGCAACTATACCAACTAAAACGAGAACAATTGCAATAGCAATTCTCGGCAACATCGCTAGAACATCATTTAACATCCCTACCGCAGGACCAGATATACCTTCTAAATTCAAAATTTCAAGAGCAGTGATTGACACTGGAATCATAATTAATATGAAGGCAATGATTCCTACAACTCTTGATATACTTGAACCTTCAAAGAATGATGAAATATTTAATCTCTCAGCTAAGCGATCTGCTCCTGCTGATTGTAAAAACTTTTCTAATAAGTTACGAACTAATTTCGCAACAAACCAACCAATTATGAATACAACAGCTGCAGATACTAACTTCGGTATGAAGTTAAAGAAGCTCGCTAGCATCCCTTCAAATGGTCCACTTAAGCCATCAATTCCTAGAGCATTTAAAACTGCTGGAATGAAAAGCAAGAAAATAAGATAGTACGCAACGTTTGCTGCTGTATCCGTCCATTTTGCTTGCTCGGAAGGATCCGGATCCATTCCGGTCTTCCCGACATACTTGTTTAAGTTAAGCTTGTTACCAGCCATTTGGATGACCTTTTTAACAACAGTAGCTAACACCCAAGCAAATAGTAGAATTAAAGCTGCTTTCAAAATATTTAAGAAAGCGCTTGTTAAACCTGAATACATTGATACAAATGGCGCTGCCATAGTATTGAGGTTTAATATATTGAAGAATAAAACAAAAGCTAAAATTAATACGATTAAAAAGATTACTTTACTTATAATTTTTTCGACTGTCCATTTTTCATTTTTATTACCTAAACGCTCATTAACCCGCGCTTTACGCAAAACCTTGAACATAAGGTTTTCTAAGAACTTTGCCACAAAAAATCCAATTAATAATACCAATAAAGCTAGCAAAAGTTCTGGTAAAAATGAGAGCGTATCACTCCAATAATCCTGATCCATCATTGCATATCCCCCTTTGAAAGTTCTTGAATTTTTATAATTATGTAACTATTTATGTTTACCCTCTTCATTTCTTTTAAAACGCTAAGACTACTTATTTTTTATATAGATAGAAACATAGCTTGTTATTCTGTATGTTTTATGCAGATATGGAAAAACAAAAAACGAAAGGGAAAATAGTATCCCTCTCGTTTTTTAGTTTATTTGAATGGAAACGGTGGCTTTAAATAAATCACCGTCGACATCTATGCTCATTATACCCCCATGTAAATCTACAATTGATTGGGCAATTGCTAGACCTAATCCAGAACCTTCTGTATGGCGGGAAGTATCTGATCGTTTGAAACGCTCAAATAACTCATCAATATTGTCTCCAAGTTCATATTTCGTTACATTTTTCACGATAAATTGAGCACAGCCGTCTTCCTCTTTTAATGCTACATAGACTCGCGTTCCAGGCATGGTGTATTTAATCGCATTGCCGATTAAGTTATCAAGTACTCTCCACCATTTTTGACCATCCACGTAAGCGAACAATTTAATTTCTGGTGTTGTAATTCGGAAATCAAGGCCTGATTTTTGAATGGCTTCTTCGTGTTCAGCGAGTGCTTGTTGCATAAGTTGAGTTAAATCCACTCTTTGTTTATTAAGCTGCATATTGCCACTTGCCATTTTCGACACTTCAAACAAATCCTCGATTAAAGTTTTAAGGCGTTGAGATTTGCGATCTAGAATCGTTACATAAGATTGACGTTCTTCAGTTGTTAGATCAGGATTTTTCAATAAATCCGTATATGTGATAATGGATGTTAATGGTGTCCGTAAATCATGACTAACATTGGTGATCAATTCGGTCTTTAAGCGTTCACTTTTCGCTTGTTCTGACTGCGAGGTACGAACTCCCGTACGAAGTGTATTCAAATGTTTCGCGTGTTCCGCAAAAACGGATTTCCCACGAATGTTTAAATCTCCCGATAATTGCCCTTTTGACAATTGTTCAGTCGCGATGGCGAGTTTATTGTAATTAGCTACACGTTTGAATAATAAATAAAGGATAGGTAGACTTACAAATAAGAATAACGGAGCATACACCAAGATGAGCACCGGTTGTAATAAAACACCACCTAAGCCTAAACCCGATAAAAAAACAACGAATAGTAGCATGACCATTTGTATCCCTAAAGAACGATTCAAAAACACGTCTTGCATTTTTAAATTCATTCTTTTAATCCTGCTAGTTTCCCAAAGTTCTTTAAGACCATTATTCTTAGAGTCATTGAACAACCAAATTAATTGAACAATTGTTAGGGTTAAAAAAGCTACTAAGAAGAGGTATAAAAAAAGGGTATTTACAATGTTTTCAAAATGATCATAACTCATTCCTTGTGTTAGGGGGAAATACGTATTGAGCAATCCTACTGAAGTGACTAAAATGCTCACAATGCGACCTTCAAAATTTAAATTTTTTACCCATTGAGGTGTCGAAACTAAAAGTATCTCATTTCTTCTCGTTGTGTATAACCAATAAGCCACCGCAGCAGATAGTAACCCTAAAATCCAAGACAATGTAAAAAGAGTCTTATTTTGTTCATACTGACGAAATCCTTGGAGATGCTCATTTGTCATCTCACTTTTAGGTATGATAATTTCTCCTGTAAATTGAGATGACTCGTCTCCCACTAATTCATTTAGATTATAAATTGACAATGCTTGTAGTTCACTATTTTTCACTTCACTAAAGTCTTGATCCAAGGATGAAACAGTCAAATACCCATTATTATTACTAAATCCCCCCCTGTATGCTGCGTCTTCATTAACATCCCCAAATGTATATCTTTCACCTGTATCTACATTAGTTAAATCATAGGCTAGAGATTTTTGGCTTACTTTTGCTTTAACAACAGCATTTGAGATCTTTGCGTCATATTTACGAAGCACTTCTTTTTTAGCAGATAATATTTTCTCTCTAACCGTTTTATCATCAGCAAAATTTGCTCGAATATCGGCGATTTTGGTGTCACGTTCCTTTACCATTTCTTCTTTTAATACCGTATTGTCATTTACTTCCGCATCGTTTATCATTTCTTGATATTGATCCTGAATTGATTGGATTTGATTCATTTGGGTTCCGTTGAAATTTAAATATTCTTCAACCTCATAAGGTTCAACTTGAAGATTCTCAATTTCCTTATCTACATCCAGTCTGCTTAATAAAACCGGACCTATTTCTTGAATTTTATCTTCAAAAAACCAATAAAAATTTTCTGAATCATAATATGAGCCACTAACGTATTTTGGGGCAAATGAAGTAAATATACTCACCGAAATTAATACAATACTAATTAGTGCAAAGAACAACCATGTCATTTTCTTCATCAACTACACACCCCCTATAAAAATGCGCGCCAACCGCACCATCGTTGGATTGGAATGGAAGAAGCCTTGTTCAAATAATTGTTGAATATAGGCATAACCATACATTAAACTGAGCATTCCTATAGCTAGTGACACAATGGAAACCCAATGAAAAGCATTACTTTTCGATTTTGTAGCCAATGCCCCACACCACCTTTACGTATCTTGGATTTTTTGGATCGGTTTCAATTTTTTCGCGAATTTTGCGAATATGTACAGCGACGATATTTTCCGCGTTGTAAGCGGGTTCCTTCCAAACACGTTCATAAATGTCCCCAATAGAAAACACGCGACCTGCATTGGTCATTAATAATTCAGTAATCCTGTATTCAATTGGTGTTAATTTGACCGATTCACCATCAACTGTTACGTCTTTTGCATCCATATCTAATACCAGTCCATCTATTTCAATAGTTGATTTCTGTTCTTTAAAGGTGCCAAGGTGAACATAACGACGTAATTGCGATTTCACCCGTGCCATTAGTTCCATCGGATGAAACGGCTTCGTAACATAGTCATCAGCACCTACAGATAACCCATGTATTTTATCGGAATCTTCGGCTTTGGCACTTAACATAATGATTGGAATATTTCGCTCCGAACGAATCTTAAATGTCGCTTGAATACCATTCATATTCGGCATCATAATATCGAGCAAAATTAAATGGACTTCATTTGTTTCAAGTAACGTCAATGCTTCATAGCCGTCCGCAGCTTTTAACACGCGGTAGCCTTCATTTTTCAAATAAATTTCAATGCCATCTCGAATGTCCTGATCGTCATCCGTTACAAGTACTGTGAATTGTGTCATCCGTTCCACCCCGCCTTACTACTTATAATACCAATTGTATCTGACAATTCTTAACAAAATGTTATGACAAAAATGAAGAATTTCTTAAGAAATTAAGTTGCTTTCTGTTTAAAACGATTTAATCGACTTCAACTAAAGTTTAATCGGCTTCACCTGTACTTTAATCCGTTTCGCCCATTTATTTCCATGATAAAACGATAAAAAGTGCCTCTACTTACAGAGACACTTTCAAATTCACCCTATTTTCCCCACGCGCTTTCTTCCACTAAGTGTTAATACTATAATTCCACCAAGCAAAAGCGTAACACCGAGCCAAGAAACTGCACTTAACACTTCTCCTACTAAAAAGACGCTTAGAACTGCAGCTGTTAGAGGTTCACCTAAAGATAAGGTTACAGCTGATGAAGATGGTACTTTTTGAAGTCCTTTTAAATATAGAATATATGCAACACTCGTTGTCATAAAACCTAAATATAAAATTGTTAATATGTTTGCTGGTTCAGTAACCCAAGAGCTATCAAAAATGAATAAAAAGGGCATTAATATTACTGCACTTATTGAAAAAGTCATAGCAACTGCTGGAATCGCTTCAACTTTTGCAAGTAACGCTTTACTAACAATTGTATAAATGGCAAATACAAATCCAGCTAGTAAAGATAAAGTTACCCCTAGAGGATTTACCGTAAGTGCATCTTTGTTTAAAAACAAAAGACTACATCCGATTACCGAGAGTGTCGTCGCCATTACCCAAGCACGAGACGGTCGCAATTTCAAGATGAACCACTCGATTAAACCAGAAAAAATCGGCGCACTTCCGATGGCAACGACTGTTCCAATAGCTATTCCCGTAACTCGAACCGATGTAAAAAACAAGGGTTGAAATAAAGCCATACAGATAGCTGCAACAATCGTTGCTTTCCACGGCCATGTTCGAAAATTGATTTTTTTCATAAGAATCATAATAAGTAATAATGAAAACCCACCAATGGCTAATCGAGATGCGCCAATCGTTAAAGTTTGAGCACTTTGAGGTAAATAAGTTTGAGCTGTTCCAGTTGTGCCCCATAACACAGCAGCTAGTAAAACAAGGAAGTAAGGGATCACCGTTTTCATAAAGTCACCTCAAGTAGTATATGAATTTACTTTACCATAATATATACATATTGAGATACGGTAAATCGTAAACTATACTGAACAAAGAGGGAGTGTCGCCCATGTATTTAACAATAGAAGAAACTGCTATTTTTTTAAGCATGCCTGAACATCAAGTACGTCGATATATAGTAGAGGGTCGAATTAAATCTGTCCACGATGGTGAGCAATATTTAATTAATCAAACACAATTTGATCTACACTTGGAACAAGTAGAAGAAGTAAAACGCCAAATTGATGAATGGCGTAACACACCAATTCCAGAAGACATTGATGTAAAAGATGAAGACTGAAAAGATGTGTAGTAACACAACACAATGAAACATAGAAAAATGCACCCCACTCGTCATTTTTAATCATAATGACAAATGGTGGTGTTTTTCTTATGGACTCGAATAATTTGTGGTTAGTATTGAATAATGACATTATCTACATGGATGGAGTCTTGAATAGGATGTGTGTGAAAATCTCAATTCAAGTGTATAGTATGGAAATTTCACACTCCATACTAGTTCCCATTTATTTCAAGGTTTAAGACCCAATGAAAACAGGTATTTATTACTAGTAGTCATCTATTATAATTGGACTAATTTATTAAGTTCTACACACACTATAAGTGCCAGGTCATTTGACATTGAGTACGAAGTTGCGTAGTGTGTAGCATTGTGTCACAAAATAAACAAGAGACTCGAGGCGGAAACATGAAGAAAATCACAAATGTATTTTGGATTGCTTTAGCACTTGTTGTGTTAGCAGTAGGATTTGGTGTAATTGCACCTACTAGTTTTGAAACAATTATTGGAAAACTGCAATCATTTATTACAACTAATTTCGGATGGTATTACTTAAGTGTTGTATCAGTTATGGTAGTCTTCGTATTAATTATCATTGTTAGCCCATTCGGAAAAATCCGATTAGGAAAAGATAAAGATCGACCAGAATATTCTAGACTTACATGGTTCTCGATGTTATTTTCAGCAGGTATGGGAATTGGACTTGTGTTCTGGGGAGCTGCTGAACCGCTTTCTCATTATGCGATTAGTCCTGCAACTGCTGATCCAGGAACAAGAGAAGCTTTCCGTGAATCTATGCGTTACACGTTTTTCCATTGGGGAATACATGCATGGGCTATTTATGCGATAGTCGCATTATCACTAGCTTATTTTCAGTTCAGAAAAGGAGAACCCGGGTTAATTTCAGCAACATTGAAGCCGATTTTCGGAGACAAAATGAACGGTCCTTGGGGCGTTCTAGTAGATGTTTTCGCTGTTTTTGCAACGGTTGTGGGAGTTGCCACAACACTTGGCTTTGGTGCTATTCAAATTAACGGTGGGTTATCTTACATTTTTGGTATTCCAAATGAATACTGGGTAAAAGTTGTCATTATTGCCATTGTTACTGTATTATTCTTAATTTCAGCTTCGACAGGATTAAGTAAAGGAATTAAATATTTGTCTAATACAAATATGATTTTAGCAGTTACTTTATTAGTGTTGGTCGTTATACTTGGACCAACAGTATTAATTTTCAATATGTTTACAGACTCTCTCGGCAGTTATATACAAGGAATTGTCCGAATGAGTTTAAGCGCTGCACCACTTGATGTTGGAAATCGTGAATGGATTAACGGCTGGACAATTTTCTACTGGGCTTGGTGGATTTCTTGGTCACCTTTCGTGGGAATCTTTATTGCCCGTGTATCAAAAGGACGCACCATTCGAGAATTCTTAATTGGAGTACTTTTGGTTCCATCTATAATAAGTTTCTTCTGGTTCGCTGCATTTGGTACAACTGCAATTAATATTCAAGATAAAGTAACTGATTTAACTGGATTAAAAACGGAAGAAACATTGTTTGCTGTTTTTAATGAATTACCATTTTCAATGGTATTATCCGTTATTGCAGTTATTCTGATTTCTACTTTCTTTATCACTTCTGCGGATTCTGCAACATTTGTATTAGGTATGCAAACTACCAAAGGATCGTTAAATCCTTCTACTATGATAAAAATTATATGGGGAGTTGCACAATCTTCCATTGCCATCATATTATTGTCTGCTGATGGTTTGAGTGCATTGCAAAGCTTGCTCATTGTCGCCGCCTTCCCGTTCTCCTTTATCATGGTGCTGATGATGTTCTCGTTATACAAATCACTCTCTGATGAAGCGAAAAAAATGAAAATCACTAAATCATAAAGAAAATCCAAGCTCTCCGCTATTATGGAGTGCTTGGATTTTTTTATATTTCAAAGAAGTTATTATATGGATTTGGCTTTCTTTGAAATATTCAACATACAAACGCTTAAATAATGTAATGGGATTAGTAAATTAGTTAACCTGATTGTTATAATCATCTTCAATATTCCCGCTCTACTTCCCTTAATTATGTTGTGGCGCTTTCAATTCTTCGGCACGTTCTGGTGTGACAAGCATTGACGGAGCTACCATCAATAGGAAGAGTCCCATGAAAAAGAGGATAACAGCAACTTCATTGACCGGTGCAGCATCTGATGCTAGCATATAACCCCATATGCTACTTCCCGCTACAAAAACGATGGCAAAAAAGGAGAATACCAATAATTTGAACCCTTTTTTTCGAGGATTTAATAGTCCTCCAGCAATTGCGTCGTACTTTGAAAGTAGGAAAACAGTGTACAGTATCAATCCACCTAAAAGAATCCAAAAATACATGGAAGTATAAAATAATCTTAATATTGGAGATGTCGCATAAAATGCCAAACCGAGCATCATCACAAAAGAGTGAAGTGAGAAATACCTTTTGCTGTCATGCTTCTGTTTCGTCCAAATCATGTAATTCACTACTGTCAAAATCACAGCAATGAAGAAATTAATCAATAACCATTTAATATATGTTTCTTCAGGAATGAAACTTGCTGGCAAGCCAATCATAAGAAACAGTGTAAAAGTAATGAAAATACGATTGTTAGAAAATGAAACGTTCTTTGTAGTCATTTTTTTAGTTTCCAATATTAATACCTCTTCCTAACCGGATATACTACATGTGCTTCAATTCTCTCATTGGCGTTTCAAAAAATTGTCCTACATTTTCGTTAATTTATCGACTTCGGACTTCCTCAACAAAAACATTGGGGCTAGTACAATGAAGAACAACCCTACTAAGTAAAACAAAATAGATACCCCTGTGTTCTCAGGAGCCTCTTTGGTTTGCATCATTCCACTTAATACAACTCCCGCAAAAATTAAAATTCCCACATATACAGAAGCAATCTTGACCAAGTTTTTATGATTTCTATTCACAAAACTTAAAGTTGTTCTTTTATTTAAAACATGAGCCATGATTGTAAAAATGATAGTTGCGAGTGCAATTAACCAGAAGTAAATAGAGTCACTTAAGAGCTTAAACAAAGGAACTATTGCGTAGAACACTATACTCATTAATAAAATATATACTTGTAAAGAATAGTATCGAACAGTATTAAATTTATTTTTTTGCCAAGTAACATAAAGTACTCCCAACACAATTATTAATACACTAGTATTAATAATTAGCCATTTCACAACTGTTACTTCAGGCATAAAACTTGACGGCAGCATAATACATGCAAGTAAAAATGCAGTCATATTAATACGAGTATCTGCTACTGGATCTTCTTTTGAAATAACTGTTTCCATATTTTCCTACCTATTCTACAATGTCTGTATTTTTATACTTTTTATTTACCTTGAACACATACTTATTATGGATTACTGTTTTGATACGTTTCTTCTAAGGATTTTATAGCTTCTTGCGAATTCAATTCATTTAAAGTTTTTAACTCAGCTTTTAATTTGTCATATTCTTCTTTAATCCACGCATGGTAGTCATTGTGTTTAGTCGTTAAATAATCATGACTTTCTTGCGACATTTTGTCTTGTTTTTGAAATAGATACGTGAGAATAAAGCCAATTTGTTGTCGTTCATAAATGTAGTTGCCTTCTTCATCAACCATATAAACAAAGATGTCTATGTTATTACTCGTTTGTTCATAACCAACTTCTTTAGTTGATTTTTCTTTCCACTGTTCCCACTTTTCAGCAAGCATTTTAGCCTGATCTAACTCATTTTGAAGAGATTTTTCGCTCGTAACATCTTGATAAGTACCCTCTGTTACTTTTGCAATCTCTTTTAATTGTTTCTGACCATCACTATCTACATTAAAACCGATGACATTAACAATTGGCGTAATATCTGAATCGTATAATGATTTTGCCGCTGTAATTGGATCATCATCGCAAGTGGATATTCCGTCACTTACTAGATAAACGATATTCGTGTTTTCATCACCTTTAAATGCTGCTAAATCCTTTTGTGCTTCGTTTAGAGCAAGCTGGATAGGTGTCCATCCTGCTGGCTTTGCTTTTGATAAAGATTCATTAAAAGTTGCTGAGTCAAATGGTGAAATTGGGTACAATAACTCGCTACTACTACAAGAAAGGGATTTGTCTGCTTGATTTCCTGTCCCTTCTTGACCATAAATACGTAATCCTACATTTGCTTCCTTCGGCAATCCGTTTACAAATTTCTTAATTGCTGCTTGAGCAGCCTCCATTTGAGTTTGGGTGCCAATCTTTTTACCCATGCTTCCAGAAGCATCTAATATAACCATGACGTTTAAGTTTTCTTTGAACTGTTTGCGTGGATCTTCTATTTCTGGATTCCCAATCGTTTGAAACTTTAATTTATCGATGATATCTTCAGGACCCTTAAAGCCTCTTTGAAAGAGTGCTAATAATTGGTTGTAGTAATTATCCAATTCTTTTTCAGACGCATCGTTTGAAATATCAGGTAAATCTTTTGTCAATTTCATAATAACTTTTTGATCATTTTCATCACTAATTGATAAGCGTTCCGTATAGCCTGGAGTCAATAAAGCTAGTTCATTCAATGTGGTTGGAAGTGGTTGGGATTCGACTTCGGTATTCTTTTCAGTTCCATCCTCTTGCGAATCAGTTTCTTTTTCTATAGGTTCTTTATCGTCATTTTTTATTGTTTCACCTGGTACAACACCTGTTTCTTTAGGTTCGTCTGCATTACATCCAGTTAGTAGAACAAGCAATGCGAATATAAAAACTGTGTATATTCTCTTCATCAAATTCCCCCTAGGTAAATATTAACCAACTATAGTAGTAATCTTTTTAATAATACTTGTAATAATTCCAGTAATTCCACCCAATTGACTACTTACTGCTGTTGAAACATTTCCTAATACTAAAATTAATAATGCAGCTAATCCCAACCATTCAAGAGATTGTGTCCCTTTTTCGTATATTAAATTTTCCATCATATTCATCCAATTCCTAATTTCAAAATGATTTAAAAAACTTCGTTATTAGACATATTTATTCAAAATACAACAATATCCTTATTTAAATAATTACCATAACCTTCCTAGGATGTCAAAGTTTCAATCATTTTCTGTAGAATAGAAAGTAATTATATATTAATTCAATTTTTTGAAACTTCAACCTACACTCAAACGTTTATAGAGTATTGAGATAAAAGGGGTTGAGATTATAATTCTTGCTTTATGGACGCTCGGCGTCACACTATCAGGTTATATAATTGGTTGTCTTCACGGTTCAAAAGTGGCACAGTATTTTTCTGGGATTAATGTGAAAGAACATGGAGTTAAGAATTCAGGCGCTTCTAATGCAGCCATCGTGTTGGGGTGGAAATATGGGGTACTTGTTGCGTTGTTTGATATCGGTAAGGGTATATTTGCGGTCTTATTGTTAGCTTATATTCTTTCTTCTACAGTTTTTTTGCTTGATCTACAAACTATTTTATTATTCTTAATAGGTGCGGCTGTCGTGATTGGTCATAATTGTCCTCTATGGATGAATTTCGATGGAGGTAAAGGAACTGCCTCTATAATAGGCATCATGTTGGGTCTTGATTGGAGAATGGGCTTAATAGGATTTTCACTGTTAATCATAGTAACTTTGATAACTAACTATTTACCAATAGGTGTTCTTTTTTTATACCTTACATTTTGTTCATATGCTATTTGGTTTACAGAAGGATTATTGCCATCTTTTATAGTAATATCTCTATTTATTTTAGCTCTTTGGACACATCGTGATAATATTTTACGAATAAAAGATGGAACAGAACCTCGAGCTACTTCTGTTCTCAAAAAGAAAAAAGCTTCATCCTCTGTTAATTATTGAGGATGAAGCTCATTTATTTTGTTTCACGATGCAATGTCATTTTCTTTAGTCGTTTTGAATACTTCTTCATTTCAATTCGCTCAGGATTATTTCGTTTGTTTTTTGTAGTGATATAATTTTTATCTCCAGTTTCTGAACATGCTAATGTGATATTTACTCTCATTATTTTGAGAACCTCCAAATCCGTAAACAGTAATGGTTACGCTTTAAGTGTATCATATTTTCTATTAGTAAGTCAATTGCTACTAATCAATATTCCGTGAACCGAATGAAAGTGCTAAACTAATAATAGATTTAACTATAAAGGGAGATGGAATTATGCAAGAAACATTAATTGAACGCCTCGTCCGTTATGCCAAAATAAATACACAATCAGACGCTGAAAGTACTACATGTCCTTCCACTCCTGGTCAATGGGATTTACTGTTTGAACTAGAAAAAGAATTAGCTTCTATTGGAATGGAAGATATCTCATTAGATGAGAATGGCTACTTATTTGCTACATTGCCTTCAAATACAGAAAATGAACTACCGACAATAGGTTTTTTAGCTCATGTCGATACGGCAACAGATTATACAGGAAAAAATGTGAACCCTCTACGCATCGATTGCTATAAAGGTGGAGATATTCGCCTAAACGATGAAACAGTTATGTCGCCCAACGACTTTCCTGAGCTTAACAATTACTTAGGACACACCTTAATTACAACGGATGGCACGACGTTACTCGGTGCTGACAATAAAGCGGGTATTGCTGAAATAATGACTGCAATGGAGTTTTTACTTAATAATCCACATATAAAACACGGAAAACTTCGAATTGCTTTCACACCAGATGAAGAAATTGGTCGTGGTCCTCATAAATTTGATGTTGAAAAATTTGATGCAAACTACGCATACACTATGGATGGCGGACCTCTTGGGGAACTTCAATCTGAAAGCTTTAATGCAGCCAGTGCAAAAGTTAACACATATGGTACAAGTGTTCACCCAGGTTCTGCAAAAAACAAAATGGTCAATGCTTTAACAATTGCGATGATGTTTCAATCCCATATGCCCGCTGATGAAGTTCCAGAAAAGACAGAGGGTTATGAAGGATTTATTCACTTAATGAATTTTAGTGGAGATGTTGAGGAAGCAAAATTATCTTACATTATTCGAGATTTTGACAAAGATAAATTTGCAGCAAAAAAAAGGTTATTTGAGGATATAGCTTCGAAAATTAAAGAACAATATGGCGAAAATACGATTTCAGTTGAATTAAATGATCAATATTTCAACATGGGTGAAAAAATTGAACCTGTCAAAGAAATTATAGACATTGCGCATGAAGCTATGACGAATCTATCAATTAAACCTTTAGTTCTACCAATTCGTGGAGGCACGGATGGTTCACAATTGTCTTACATGGGCCTCCCTACTCCTAATATTTTTACAGGTGGCGAGAATTATCATGGAAAATATGAATACATTTCGGTTGATAACATGGAAAGAGCCACTAAAGTCATCATTGAAATGGTTCAGTTGTTTGAGAGACAAGCCTAAGAAGGTGAAATGTTGAGAGAAATAGGTCTTGGAGTTTTAGCATCCTTATTTTTTGCTGTGACGTTTATATTAAATCGTTCGATGGAATTATCCGGAGGAAGTTGGATGTGGAGTGCTTCTTTACGCTACTTCTTCATGGTTCCTTTCTTACTTGCAATAGTTCTGTTTCGTGGTGGATTGAAACCTTTATTTGTAGAAATGAAAAACCAGCCAATACCTTGGTTTAGCTGGAGCTTTGTAGCGTTTGTTCTCTTTTATGCACCAATTACATTCGCAGCCGCTTATGCTCCTGGTTGGCTCATTTCTGGAACTTTCCAATTATCAATAGTTGCTGGTGTTTTACTTGCTCCTTTGTTTGTTTTAACACTTCAAACATCTGAGGGTATGCGTAAAGTACGACAACATATTCCGTTAATCTCACTTGTGATTTCAATGGTGATATTAATAGGAATTGTATTGATCCAACTGCCTCATATTAACGAGGTCTCCATTACCACTTTACTACTCGGAACTATACCCGTGGTCATTGCAGCATTTGCATACCCACTTGGCAATCGCAAAATGATGGAAGTTTGCGGAGGTCGACTCGATACATTTAGTCGGGTTTTAGGAATGACTCTCGCGACGATTCCATTTTGGATTTTACTTGCCATATATGCTTTTTGGACAGTCGGACTTCCTTCTGGCAGTCAAATTTTCCAAAGTTTCGTCATTGGAATCAGTTCTGGGGTAATTGCAACTACATTATTTTTTACTGCTACAGACCGCGTTCGAGATCACCAAGGAAAACTGGCTGCAGTAGAGGCAACACAATCCATGCAAATTCTGTTTGTGATAGTTGGAGAAATGATGCTACTTGGCTTACCATTACCTGACCCGGTTGCACTTTGGGGAATTATCATTATAATTATTGGACTCTTTTCACATAGTTTTTATACGAAAATAATAAAAGAGAAACAAGCAAGCAGGTCCGTCGTATAGACATACCTGCTTGCTTGTTTTTTTATGCACTAGATTTACTAAATACAGTAACCTTGGTCATTTAATCAGACAATGAAAATCATTCTCACTAAAAGGTGTTTGTGTGATATGATTAACCTTAGTGAGAACACCTATCAGTTAGATGGAGGCCATACAATTATGTTTACTGCTATTAAAACTGAATCCCTATCAATTGGATACACGGATCAATTATTATTTGAGAATTTGGATTTACATATACCACGTGGAGAAATTTCTGTTTTTGTTGGTAGTAACGGTTGTGGCAAGTCAACACTACTTCGTTCGATTGCACGCCTATTAAAACCAACAAACGGTTCTGTACTATTAGATGGCAAAGATGTACATCGAATGTCTTCTAAAGACGTAGCGAAAAAAATGGGCATTTTACCACAATCTCCGGTTTCACCCGAAGGCTTATCGGTTTATGATTTAGTGAAACAAGGTCGTTACCCTCACCAATCTTGGTTAAAGCGCTGGACTGAAGAAGACACTGAAAAAGTGGAAGCTGCAATTGAAGCAACTCGCATTAGTGATTTACGAGACCGTGCGGTTGATACATTATCAGGTGGTCAACGTCAACGGGCTTGGATTGCTATGACACTTGCACAGGACACCGAAGTCATCTTACTCGACGAACCAACAACTTACTTGGATATGACACACCAAATAGAAATCTTGGATTTATTGTTTGAATTAAACGAGAAAAAAAATCGCACTATTGTAATGGTGTTACATGATTTGAATTTAGCTTCTCGTTATGCACACAATATCATCGCTATTAAAGACGGGAAAGTTCATGAACAAGGAAAACCGGAAGATATCATTACATGTGATTTAGTCCGTTCTGTTTTTGGAATGGAGTGCCAAGTTTCGAAAGACCCAATGTTTGGTACCCCTCATTGCATTCCATTTGGACGTGGACGTTGCGTTGTTCCTGAATTACGGGCTACTACAGGAGCTTAAAGTATAAAAACTTCATTAGAACGACTATCAATTTTTGGTTTACAGCTGTAGTTCGGCAGCTATAAGGGCTTACGTTTTTCTCTTCCATCAACTTCCCAATACTCGGTTATTTCATTAGGCTATGGCAAAATTATTAGTTGATTTTGTATAAATAAAAGAGTTTGGAGATGTATCTCCAAACTCTTTTATTTATATGTCCGTTTTTACTAATGCTATCGTTAGCACAATAAGTAGTTATTTACTCTGCTTACTTTTTTCGAAGTAATATAAAAGCATTGTTGTTCCAATTAATATTTGGACAAGGCCTAAACCATAAGGGAACCATCCTCTTATTTCATTAAGCACTGTGACGAATTTGCCTGGAGGAGAGCTCCATCCTGACAGATTAGGCATATAAGTTGCTATTGATAAGTGCATAATCCCTAACAGAATTGTACCTGACAAGATTAATAAAGGACCTATAAGATAGTTCTGGTTTTCTTTCACATTACCCCTCCATTTTATATACAATAGTAAATTAACTTACATCTACTAATTCACTAGTCATTACAGTTGAATGACTAACACAATAGAGATTCAATTCTGGTCTATATTAGTCGTTTATACTTTAAGGAAAATCAAGTTTTATATAAAATAGGTGTTACTAGTTTGATGATTTCTTAAATTTTTTTATAGGAAACAGAACCCTTTAAATCTCAACTTGAAGTAAAGCACCCGATAATTTAATAAAAAGAAAATTTATAGACTCACTTGTACTGAATAAATAAATAATATTGCCAAAACAATACCTATAACGTATTTAGAAAAATGCTTAAGTCTATCATTTTCAAATGTCTTAATTAACAAATAAAAAAAGCCGATTACCCAAATACCATTTTGAAAAAAAGTTGCAATTATATTTTTAAACATATTGAAGTAAAAAAATAAATCCATCAAAATCCCCCCTATATTTAATGGTATTTTACCACAATTAACCAAAATTATTCTTCAACTATCCTGCCGCGTTAGTTGAAGAAGAAACAGACCTGTATAAGCAGCACAAGAATTTTAAAGTAACTCTAATGTGTACTCATAAGTAATTGTAAAAGATATAAAATACATTCCAACCAATATGAACAAGAATAGACAACAATAAGGATCTTGTGAACAAGAATATTACTGAATAGGATAGAGCAAGAATCAGTCCAAATAAAGGGTAAAGAGGATGTAAAAGAGCAAAAAGAATAGCTGATATAAGGACACACGACCAAAGGGGCATTTTTTCTTTTAATCCACCAATCAACATTCCCCTAAAATAAATTTCCTCCCAAATCGGACCAATGGTTATCATTGCAAAAATTAATACCGGAGAGAAATAAGAAGTAAAGTTGTGATTTAATGCTGATTTTCGCTCGAACTAGCTAAAGGATCTATTAGAATAATTTGCTTAAAAAAAATCATAAGTAGTAAAAAGATTCCTATAGAAATAAATATATTTTTGGGCTCAATGGCCTTTGATATATTCAAGCTCTGATACAGCCTTTTTCTAATCACCTTAATAAAAACAGCACTAATGATGTACAAACTTCCTAGTATTAAGAAAAGAAAATCCTGGTATTGATATAACTTGCCTTCTATCGAAGTAAGGGATCCGAAGACCATTAAATATAAAAAAATTAATAATGAATACAAAATAATGAGTTTTATATAATTATCCTTCACATCTAATCCCCTAAACATTTATGACATTAAATTATCTTTCCTATAAGCTTATTAATAATTTCCTTTAATACACTTGGATGGAGAGATAAGTTCCAATTATTCTCTCTTATTAAACTAACCTGCCGCGTTAGTTCAACAAGCACAGGGCTTTACCTCTAATTGAAGTAAAGCACCTCGTTAGTTAAATAAGAAACATCAAGTTTGAATCCATTTAATCCCCCACCTAATAATTCCAAAAACAAGTAGAAGAACCCCATTAGCTAATGTTATAAGCCCTAAAAATGCACCACCATAACCAGCACCCTCTCCAGTTCCCCCTGAACTCCAATCATAAAATTGAAGAAATAAGGCACCACTTGAAAATCCAAAAACTGGAGCAAGCATCATCAAAATGATGCCTGATATAATAAGATTTAGTTTTCCTTTTTTATAAAATATAAAAATAGCAATATTAAGCATTATTATGACTATGATAAATAAAAATAAAATCAAAGCATCCATAAGAATTCCCCCTTAGTCAAATTTCATCCTCGAAAAACAACGTTCTTATCATAGTATTCTGTCCTTTTACTTTAATATGTTTTACATGCATAGAAGTTCCAATATAGGGTCAATTATCTAGTTTAAAATAACAAGGATCCATATCTTCTTATTGAACTAACTAGTGCGTTAGTTTAAGAAAACCTTCATAATTCTATAATTATTTTAACATAAATATCCAGACTCATTATTTAGGTGATTACAGCCATCGAAATGAG